>DASZDB010000460.1:0-5289 GCA_035942495.1 Solirubrobacteraceae bacterium | reverse complement strand
GCCGCCGCCCCCGCCGCCGCCGCCCCCGCCGCCGCCGCCCCCGCCGCCGCCGCCGCCGCCGGCAGGTGGGTTCGAGCAGCGCCCGTACAGCAACGTCTCGCCGTGGAACACCCGGATCGGGGCCTTCCCGATGGTCCATCCGAACTCCGCGGCCGGCGTCTCGCTGATCGGCGGGCCGATCACCAGCGACCCGACCCAGTACACCTACCCGCTGTACTTCGTCGACGGCTCGACGCCGTTGACCGGCGTGAAGCTGTCCGGCCTGTACTCGAACGTCACCGGCACCGCGACGGCCGACACGACGCTCACCAGGACGACGGGCGCCACGGTTCAGGTACCGCTGCGCAGCGAGTTCAGCCCGGCGGACGGCAGCGACTCGCAGATCATCATCGTCAACCCCGTCACCGGTGACGAGTGGGGCTTCTGGTCGCTCGACAAGGACGCCGCGGGCGCGTGGAATGCGACGAACGGCTACCACTACAACGTCTACTGGGACGGCCACCCGCCGCGCGACGGCGGCGACCGTCCGTTCGGCTCACGTGGCGCCGGGGTGACCTACCTCTCCGGCCTGATCCGGCCATGGGAGATCCGCGCCGGTCGCATCGACCACGCGCTGGCATTCGCGTTCGGCGGCAACAGCTGGCCGAGCACGCAGCGCGTCTACCCCGCCGCCAAGTCCGACGGCAGCAGCACCGATCCCAACTCGCTGCCCGAGGGCGCCCGCCTGCAGCTCGATCCGAGCATGACCGAGACCGAACTGCGCAACCGCGGGTGCAGCTCGGCCGCCATCACGATCGCGCGCGCCATGCAGGAGTACGGCATGTACGTCATCGACCAGTCGGGCTCGGACAAGATCATGCTCGAGTACAGCGGCACCGCCGACTGGGCGTCGCTCGGCGTCGGGCGCAGCACGCCCAGCTGCATCCCGCTGGACCGCCTGCGGAGGGTCGATATCACCGCGCCGTGATCGCGCGGCCGGTGCGGGGCCGTCAGCCGCGCTCGACGCGCTGCCAGACGGCCTCGCGCCGTCCGGTGGCGAAGTCGCGGATGCCTCGGACGGTGGCGAGGTTCATGCGCAGAAAGTAGTACGGCATGTATGTGAGGCGATGGCGCCGGCCGCTGCGCTCCCCGCGCCAGCCGGCCAGCGCCGCGCCCGCGAACGCGGCCTGCGCGGCGACGATCAGGCGGCCCCACGGGCTGCGCCGGCCGAGCGACGCGCTGCTGAGCAGCGCAACGAGCAGCAGACCCGGCACGAGGGGGCGCATGCCCTTGTGTGAGACGACCTGCCACGCGAGCTGTGGATCGCGAGCCGTCAGCGGCCCCAGGACGTGGCCGAGCGCCTGCAGGCGCCCGGTGACCAGACGCGCTCGGCGCAGCGCCTCGTCTTCGATCGTCGCCGACGCCCGCTCGAGCGAGACGGCATGCGGCGCGTACGCGATGCGCCATCCGCGCCCGGCTGCCGTCATCGCCTGGACGAAGTCGTCGTTGAGAGTGCCTGCCTCGAGTTCGGGGTAGGCACCGCGGCGAAATGCCAGAATCTCGCCGGCGACGCCGGTCACCGAGCCCGTCGCGTTCTCCCAGGCCTTGATCTGCGACTCATAGCGCCAGTACAGGCTCTCGGTCGCGTCGAGCGGACGCCCGCTGTCGTCGGCGATCGCCTTGCGCCCCGTCACGACCCCGACCGTCGGGTCGGCGAACGGTGCCACCAGCTCGAGCAGCGCGCCGCGGGAGTAGAGGTTGTTCGCATCGGAGAAGACGAGGATCTCGTGGCGCGCGTGACGAGCGGCGCGGTTCATCGCCATCAGCTTTCCGCGCCGCTCGGGTTCGAACAGCAGCCGGACGCCCGGACTGTCGCGGACCCGGTCGGGCGTGTCGTCGTCGGAGCCGTCGGCGATGACCATGACCTCGAGACGTTCGGCGGGGTAGTCCAGCTGCGCGCAGTTGCGCAGCTTCGGCCCGATCACCCCCGCCTCGTTGTGGGCGACTACGATCAGGCTGACGGTCGGCCGGTGAGCGCAGTCGTCGTGCACCGGCCGCGGCCGGACGCGGGCGAGCAGCGCCATCAGCGCCGGATAGCCCGCGAAGACGTACATCACGAGACCCAGCGATCCCGCGAGAAGTCTCGGCATCGTCACTCCGACTTTAGTGTTAGAAACGGATGATGGACAACACGAACCTCTTGGGGATGCTGCGGCAGTGGTGGTTGTGGCTCCTCTGCGGCGTCGTGATCGGTGGCGGGGCCGGCGCATTGATCTCGTCCTCTGCCACACCCACGTACTCCGCCGACGTGAAGCTCCTCGTCGGTCCGATCGGCTCGGACTTCGACGACATGCTGCGCGCATCGGGACAGTTGGCCCGCACGTACGCGGAGCTTGCGACGAGCCGCCGTGTCCTCAGTCACGCGATCGAGGAGACCGGTGTCCGGACGACCGCGCTCGAGCTTCAGGAGGACGAGGCGGTCAAGGCCCAATCCAACGACATCACGCGCATCGTCACGATCGACGTGGAGCTCGACAACGCGCTCAACAGCGCGCGGCTGGCCAATGCGATCGCCCGGCGCATCGGCGCGCTCGCGGCGCTCACGCCGCGGCAGGAGACGTCGTCGATGCGCCAGCTGCTCACCCAGGACGAGATCTCGCAGTTGTCGGGTCCTGACCAGGACGCCGTCGGCGAAGCCGTACGCCGCGTCTTGGGCACGAGCTCGCTGTCAGGCCGTGTCGAGATCATCCAGCCGGCCGAAGTGCCGCCGGAGCCGGTCTCACCGAACACGATCCTCATCACCGTCCTCGCCGCGCTCATGGGCATGCTCGCCGTCGCGATCCTCATCGTGCTCCGCGAGTCCCTGCGGCGGGGCATCAGCGACGAGCGGACGCTGGGCGCGCTCGAGTCGCCTCCGTTCCTGGGCACGGTGGAGGTGCCCGTCACGCGCGCGGGCGCGGCACAGCTCGCGGTCGAGGGCGAGTCGGATTTCACCGTCGAGGCCTATCGCGCCCTCGCGGCCAAGCTCGGCTTCCTGGACAACCACATCCGTGTGCGGACCCTGCTGGTCGTGGATGCTGCGGGGGGCCGTCAAGCCGGAACCGTGGCCGCCAATCTGGCGGCGCTTCTGGCCGACACGCAGCGCTCCGTGCTGCTGGTCGACGCCAACGAGCTCTCCGGCAGCGCGACGGCCGCGCTGCGACTCGAAGGCAAGCCCGGCTACGGCGAGCTGACCCACGGCCTGCGCGACACGACGCTCTTCACGGCGATCGAGCACGCGTGCGTCGATCAGTTTCCGACGCTCGCGGTGATACCGCGTGGTGCGACACCGGTGGCCGACCGGCTCGACGAGGACTTCGTGGAGCGAATCCTGCTGAGGCTCCGCACCGAAGCCGACATCATCATCATCAGCGGCGCGCCGGTCGATCAATCTCCTGCGGCGCTGTTCTGGGGGCGCGCAGCCGACGGAACGTTGATGGTCGTCGAAGCAGGGCAAACCAGCCTCGAGCGCGTGCAGGACGCTCTCCGCAGCCTGAACCTCGGCTCCGGCGCCGTGGTGGGGACCGTGTTGGGCCGCCGTCGGCGCTCCCGCGGGCTCAAGCCGCGGCGCCGTACGAGGCCGGCGTCCAAACCCGCGCCCAAGGCCGCTCTCGAGCCGGAGCTCGCCGCCGACGCCGCGGCCGAGACCGCCGACGATCCCCCCGTTGAGGAGAAGGTCGGAAAGTCCTGAGGCCTAGGAGCCTGTCGAAAAAGTCCTCGGGGCCGGATGCGGCTCATCCGAGGCTGTGGATCGCCACACAATTTCTCGTCGATGCCACCAGCATCGCCTTCGAAACTGCGCGGCGACCACAACCACGGCTGAACCACCCCGACCTCCGACGACTTTCCGGACAGACTCCTAGCGCGGCCAGACGGCCTGCTGCGCCGCGCGCAGCTCGCCGTCGGGCGTGAGCGAGAACTTCAGAGCGTGCAGCGTCGCCGGGTCGGTTTCGATCCCGCGCGCCCGCAGCTCCTCGCAGACACGCTCCCAGGCCTCCAGGCGCACGCCGGTCGGCGGGCGGCTCAGGCGCATCGACATGAGCACGGACAGCTCGACCGCGGCGAGCTTCGAGCGCTCGCAGCGAACGCTGAGCGACACGGGCTGCGGATCGGCGACCTGCTCGCCGCCCTCGACGAGCGCGTACAGGCGCAGGTCGACGAGCACGAAGTTCTCGTCGCCGGTCCCGTCGGGGTTCAGCGAGGCGGCGGCGCCGATGCTGCGAACGCTCTCCGGCATGCCTTTACCGTAGTGAGGACGGCGCGGCCTCGTCATGTCGGCGAGCCGAGATTCGGCGCCCCATAGCGGTAGGGTTCCGCCTCCGCGCCGAGGCGGAAGGACCTTCATCGGTCCCGAAGCGTCAAAGAATCCCCAGGAAGGACCACACAGTCCGCATGCCAGTACGTGTTGGAATCAACGGCTTCGGCCGCATCGGCCGTAATGTCTTCCGCGCCGCCCAGGCGGCACAGGCCGACATCGAGTGGATCGCCGTCAACGACCTGACCGACAACGAGACGCTGGCGCACCTGCTGCGCTATGACTCGATCCTCGGGCCCTACCCCGGAACAGTCGACCTCGCCGACGACGGGCTGGTCGTCGACGGCAACAAGATCCTCGTCAAGGACGAGAAGGATCCCGCGGCCCTCGGCTGGGGCGACCTCGGGGTCGACGTGGTGCTCGAGTCGACCGGCTTCTTCACGACGCGCGAGGATGCCGCCAAGCACCTCGCGGCCGGCGCGAAGAAGGTCATCATCTCCGCCCCCGCGAGCGACGAGGACATCACGATCGTTCCCGGCGTCAACTTCGATCAGTACAACGCCGACTCGCACGACGTCATCTCCGCCGCGTCGTGCACGACGAACTGCCTCGCGCCGTTCGCGAAGGTCGTCCACGAGGCGGTCGGCATCGAGCACGGCCTCATGACGACGATCCACGCCTACACGGCCGACCAGAACCTCCAGGACGGCCCGCACAAGGACCTGCGCCGCGCGCGCGCGGCCGCGATCAACCTCGTGCCGACGTCGACCGGCGCCGCCAAGGCCGGCGGCCTCGTGCTGCCCGAGCTCAACGGCAAGCTGCACGGCTTCGCCATTCGTGCGCCCGTCCCGACCGGCTCGGTCGTCGACCTCACATTCGTCGCCGGCAAGTCGACGAGCGTCGAGGAGGTCAACGCCGCGTTCGCGACCGCCGCCGAGGGTGACATGGCCGGGATCCTGCAGTACACGGAGGACCCGATCGTCTCCAGCGACATCGTCGGCAACCCGCACTCGTCG
>DASZDB010000459.1:0-4031 GCA_035942495.1 Solirubrobacteraceae bacterium | reverse complement strand
AGAACATGCAGCCGGTCAGCGAGAAGCACGGCTCGTACGGCGCCGATGTCACCTACGGCACGAACTCCGAGTTCGGCTTTGACTACCTGCGCGACAACATGGCCCAGTCGCTGGAGGAGAAGGTCCAGCGCGGCCACCCGTACGCGATCGTCGACGAGGTCGACAACATCCTCATCGACGAGGCGCGCACGCCGCTGATCATCTCCGGGCAGCCCGAGGCCGCCGCCGACTACTACGAGAAGTTCGCCCAGCTCGCCAAGCGGATGGTGCCCGGCAAGAAGCCCGAGGGACTCGACCCGCGGCTGAAGAAGGACTTCGTCGCCGACTTCGACTTCGAGTTCGAGGAGAAGCACAAGACCGTCTCGGTGACCGAGCAGGGGGTCGCCAAAGCCGAGAAGTTCCTCGGCATCGAGCACCTCTACCGCGCCGAGAACGGCCCGCTCGTCAACCACCTGCAGCAGGCGCTGAAGGCCGAGTCGCTCTACAAGCGCGACGTCGACTACGCCGTCGTCGACGGCCAGGTGATGATCATCGACGAGTTCACCGGCCGCATCCTCGAAGGGCGGCGCTGGTCTGAGGGACTGCACCAGGCGATCGAGGCCAAGGAGGGCGTGCACGTCCAGGAGGAGAACCAGACCCTCGCGACGATCACGCTGCAGAACTACTTCCGCCTCTACGACAAGCTCTCGGGCATGACCGGCACGGCGCTCACCGAGGCCACCGAGTTCATGAAGATCTACAAGCTCCCGGTCGTCGAGATCCCGACGAACCAGGCGATGATCCGCAAGGACCAGAACGACCAGGTCTACAAGACGCGCGACGGCAAGTGGGACGCCGTCGCCCGCGAGATCATCGAGCGCCACGAGACCGGCCAGCCCGTGCTCGTCGGCACCGTTTCCGTCGAGGTCTCCGAGCTCCTGTCGAGCATCCTCGACAAGGCCGGCGTCAAGCACACCGTGCTCAACGCCAAGCCCGAGTACGCCGAGCGCGAGGCGGAGATCGTCGCCGAGGCCGGCCAGTCCAGCGCCGTCACGATCGCGACGAACATGGCGGGCCGCGGCGTCGACATCAAGCTCGGCGGCAACCCCGAGCACCTCACGCAGCGCGAGCTCGCGCGCTTGGGCCTGCAGCCCGGCGATCCCGACTACGAGGAGCGCTTCCACGACATCCTGCCGTCGATCGAGGAGCGCGTGGCGGTCGACAAGGAGAAGGTCCTCGCCGCCGGCGGGCTGTACATCGTCGGCACCGCGCGCCACGAGTCGCGGCGCATCGACAACCAGCTGCGCGGCCGCTCCGGTCGGCAGGGCGATCCCGGCGAGTCGCGCTTCTTTCTCTCCGCCGAAGACGACCTGGTGCGCCTGTTCGCGGGCGACCGGATCTACAAGATCCTCGACCGCCTCGGCACGACCGACGCGGAGGGACGCGAGGAGCCGATCGAGGCCGGCATGCTCTCCAAGCAGATCGAGAAGGCGCAGAAGAAGGTCGAAGAGCAGAACTTCCTGCAGCGCAAGCGCGTGCTCGAGTACGACGACGTCATGAACGAGCAGCGGCGGATCGTCTACAAGTTCCGCAACGAGATCCTCGAGGGCAAGGACATGGGCGGCCAGGTCCGCGGCGAGATCGCCAACGTCATCGAGCGCACCGTGGCCGAGTTCACCCCGGGCGACTTCATCGAGGACTGGGATCTCGAGGGCCTCTTCACGGCCCTGGACAACATCTTCCCGGTGGCGCTCATCGACACCGAGGACCTCTCGCCCGAGGCGACCGATCGCGAGCTGCTCATCCGCAGCATCACCGAAGGGGCGGTCGCGCTGTACGACGAGCGCGAAGCCGAGCTCGGCGACGAGATCATGCGCGCGGTCGAGCGCTTCCTGCTGCTGCAGTTCATCGACACGCGCTGGCGCGAGCACCTCTACGACATGGACTACCTGCGCGAGGGCATCCACCTGCGCGGGTTCGCCCAGATCGAGCCGATCGTTGCGTACAAGAACGAGGCGTACACGCTCTTCGCCGACCTCATGAACACCATCTGGGCGGACTTCACGCGGATGGTCTTCAACCTCGAGTTCGAGGCGGCCGAGGGCGAGGCGCCCGAGCAGCGCTACGAGACCAGCGGGTCCTCCACCCGGCCCGGCCGGGTGTCCTACTCCGGCGGCTCCGGCGCCGCCCCCAGCGCGCTGGCGATGGCCGCGGCCGGAGGCGGGACGGTGGCCGAGGAGGAGGCCTACGAGCAGGCCGAGCTGCCGCCGCCGGTCGAGCAGCGCGTGCTCTCCGAAGAGCAGACGATCGGCCGCAACGACCCCTGCTGGTGCGGGTCGGGCAAGAAGTTCAAGAAGTGCCACGGCGCCTGAGCCCGAACGCCGCCTGAGCGCAGCGGCGACGCGCGCTGGACGTGTCGTCGATCATGGGCGTCGTGGGCCGCCCCAGCGACTCTCCGCGCCTCGTCGATGCTCCCCGCTCGCGGGCGCTCGGGCTGCTGTTGGTCGTGGTCGCCGTGACGGCGACGACGCTGGCGATCTACCCGCTGCGCGAGATCGCGCCGGACGTCTCGCCGGGGGTTGTCTATCTGCTCGCGGTGCTGCTGGTGGCGGTGTACTGGGGTCTGAGGTTCGGGTTGTTGACGAGCCTGGCGAGCGCGGCCGCGTTCAACTTCTTTCACATTCCGCCGACCGGGCGATTGATGATCGCCGACTCGGCGCACTGGGTGGCGCTGGGCGTGTTCCTCGTCGCGGCGGTGGTGGCCTCGGTGATCGCGGATCTCGCACGCACGCGGGCGGCCGACGCTGAACGGCGGCGTGCGGAGGCGGATCTGTCGGCTGACACCGCCCGCGTGCTGCTCGGCGGTGCGACGCTGGCCGACGCGATGCCGGAGGCGGGGCGTCTGGTCGGCGCGGCGCTGGGCCGGCCGGACGTCGAGATCGTCCTGGACCCCGGCGGCGACGTTCCCGCCCGCGACGGTGTCGTCCTTGACCTGGGCCGCGGGCATCGGGCGCTGCTCGTGCTGGGCGCCGGTCGTGACGACGAGGCCGTGCGCGCCCGCGTGCGCGCGCGCGTGGCGCCGGCGCTCGAGGCGCTGCTCCGGGCGGCGCTGGACCGCGATCGCCTGCAGGCCGAGGTGGTCGAGACACAGGCGTTGCGGCGCTCGGACGTGATCAAGACTGCGCTGTTGCGGGCGGTGTCGCATGACCTGCGCACGCCGCTGACGGCGATCATCACGGCGGGGCATGCGGTGCGCTCGCCGGGTCTCGAGGGCGACGAGCGCGACGAGCTCGGCGCGGTTGTCGTCGAAGAGGCACAACGGCTCTCGGCGCTCGTCGACAAGCTGCTCGACCTGTCGAGGTTGCAGGCGGGCGCCGCCGAGCCACGACGCGACTGGTGCTCACTGGAGGAGGTCGTGCGCACCGCCGCCGGCGATGTCGGTCCGGAGGACAGCGCCGGCTTCGCATTGTCCTTCGACGAGGATCTCCCGCTCGTGCAGGCCGATGCCGCCCAGCTCGAGCGCGTCTTCGTCAACGTCCTCGAGAACGCGCGGCGCTACAGCGGCGGCTACCCGGTGAAGGTGCGCGCGCGTGTCGTCGGCGGCAAGATGAGCATCCGCGTCATCGACCGCGGCCCGGGCATGAGCCCGACGCAACTGGAGCGGGCGTTCGAGCCGTTCTACCGCGACGGCGCGAGCGACAACCATCCCGGCGCCGGACTGGGATTGGCGATCGTGCGGGGCTTCGTCGAGGCCAACGGCGGACGCGTCCGCGCGGAGTCGGTGCCGGGTCAGGGCACCGTGGTCGCCATCGAGCTGCCGCTGGCCGAGGAGCCGGCCCCGACCCCGGCCACGGCCACGACCCCCACGCCGAGCGCGACGCAATCGTGACCACCCCGCGGTTGCGGGTCCTCGTGTGCGACGACGAGCTGCAGATCCTGCGCGGCCTGAGGATCGTCCTGCGCGAGGCCGGCTTTGATGTCGTCGCGGCACAGAGCGCCCAGGAGGCGCTGGATGCTGCGGCGCTGCACCCACCGGCAGCGGCCATCATCGA
>DASZDB010000458.1:0-1947 GCA_035942495.1 Solirubrobacteraceae bacterium | reverse complement strand
TACGGCGTGGGCGCCTACGCCGCGAAGCTGCGCGACTTCCTGCGCGAGCGCCCGCGCGTGCAGCTCTTCGGCGAGGTGTGGAACCTGCGCGTGAGCCGCTCGAAGGTCTACCTCGAGCTGCGCGACAGCGACGGTGCGGTGCCGTGCTCGATGTGGCGCGACGACTTCGACGCGCTGCGCCTCGGCGAGGGCGCGCTCGCCGACGGCGCGCAGGTCGTTGTCGCCGGCGGCCTGGACTACTACGCCGGGAGCCGCACGTCGTCGCCGTCGTTCTCCTTCGCGATCACCGCGCTGCGCGTCGCCGGCGAGGGCGACCTGCTCGCGCAGCTCGACCGGCTGCGCAAGACGCTCGACGCCGAGGGCCTGTTCGCCCCGCAGAAGCGGCTGCACCGCCCGGCGCTGCCGCGCACCATCGGCGTCGTCACCGGCGAGGGCGGCAAGGCCCGCGACGACGTGCTCGCCGGGCTGCAGCGCCGCGGCTGGGAGGGGCGCCTGGTGTGGGCGTTCGCGCCGGTTCAGGATCGCCATGCCGCCCCGCGTATCACCGCGGCGCTGCAGGATCTCGCGGCGACACGCGCGGTGGACGTCATCGTCGTCGCGCGCGGCGGCGGCTCGCTCGCCGACCTGTTCTGCTTCTGCGACGAGACGCTCTGCCGCACGATCGCGCTGCTCGACGTGCCGGTGGTCGCCTCGGTCGGCCACCACACCGACCGCACGCTGATCGACGATGTCGCCGCGCTGTCGTGCTCGACGCCCACGCACGCCGCCGAGTCGGCCGTGCCCATCCACTGCCGCGAGGCGCGCGCGGGCGTCCTGGCGGTGGCGCGACGGCTCGACGTCCACGGCCGGCGGGCGCTGCTGCACCGCGCGCAGACCCTCGCCCGGCTGTCGCGGGCGCCCGGCGAGCACCTCGCGGGCGAGCGCCGGCGTCTGCACCAGCGCATGCGCGAGATCCGCGCCGCCGGCCGGCGCAGGGTGCAGACCGAGCGCGGGCGCACCGGGCGCAAGGCGCTCGTGCTCGACCGCAAGGCGCACGCGGCCACGCTCGATGCGCGCGGGGCCACGCACCTCAGCGCGCTGGCGTCCGCCCTGACGGCGCACGATCCCGACCGCACGCTCGAACGCGGCTACGCGCTCGTGACCGATCCGGGCGGCGACATCGTCACGAGCGCGGCGGCCGCACGGCGCGCCGGCGACGTGCGCCTGCGCTTTGGCGACGCCGCGGTGGATGCGACGATCACGGGCGACGATGACCGAGCCTGAGCCGATCCCGCTGACCGCCGAGCCGCTGACCTACGAGGCCGCCACGGCGCGCCTGGAGGATATCATCAAGCGCCTGGACTCCGGTGAGGCGGGGCTGCGCGAGACGCTCGAGCTCTGCCGCGAGGGCCGCACGCTGGTGGAGCTGTGCGCCGCCGAGCTCGACGCGGTCGGACACGGGCTCGAAGAGCTGCAGCTGGGCGAGCTTGTCGCGCGGCTGGAGGCCGGGTCGGGGACGGCCGGAGGCTGAGGACGGAGGCGGACTCAAGCGGCGGAGACGCCGTTGATCGGCGAGCGACCTAGTGCGGCCGTCAATGTGATGGGGCGTGCTCGGCCATCCTGCTCGACCGTCATCAGCCGCTGTCCGATGGGTCGTCACTCTCCTCGCCGTCCAGAGGCTCATCCGTGAACTCTTCTAGCGGACGGCCCGTAGTCGATTCTTCTCCTCTGCCGGCATGAGCCTGCCATGCCTGCTCTCCGCGATCACGATCGTGGCGCTTGGGATCATCATCGTCATGTCCGGGGGTGATGGTCATTCCAGGGTCATGCGCCTACCCTTGTGGATCTTTGGGCTAACGGCGCCGTGACTCCTCCGAGGGGCGCCATCGTCGAGCCGAGCCATGACGCAGAGTCAAGGTGCCGCCGAGGTCGCGTCCGCCAGCCTCCCCGGATCGGGCGGACCCGCGC
>DASZDB010000457.1:0-1531 GCA_035942495.1 Solirubrobacteraceae bacterium | reverse complement strand
GCCCGAGCTCGTCGGGCACAGGACGGCACAGGCGGGCCGAGGCGAGCGTCTGGGTTGCCCCCGCGCTCAGAGCGCCCGGTTCGATCACTGGTGGATGGGCCTCGACCCGGAGCGCCCGCAACACCTCCGGCTCGGGCCTGGACTCGCCGGTCCGCAGCGCCAGCACGAGGGTGACCGGCAGTCCCTCCAGGCGCCGCGCCAGGTACAGCAAGAAGCGCAACGACGGCTCGTCGGCCCAATGGACGTCATCGACGGCCAGCAGCAGCGGCGAGCGCTCAGATAGGTTGGCCACCAGCCAGTAGAGCCCATGCAGGCTGCCCTGCGTGGCGGCGGCATCCTCGACCGGCGCCGCCGCCGACGCCGAGAGCACCGGCGCCGCGAGGACCGCCGCGCCGGACAGCAGCTCAGCGCGCCACTCGGCCGAAGCGGATGCCACGGCCGACTCGAGCAGCTGGCGAACGATCCCAAAGCCGTAGGCGCGCTCAAGCGGGCCGCCCCTCGCCGTCAGCACGTCGAGGCCGAGGCCGCGGGCGCGATCGCGCGTTTCGTCGAGCAGACGCGTCTTTCCGATGCCGGCCGGACCCTGCATCAGGACCACGCGCCCGCTTCCCGTCCGTGCCTGACTCAGCGCGGCACCCAGTTCGGCGAGTACGCCCTCACGTTCCAAAAGCAGCGCGGCTGCTTCGGTTTCATCGCCCGTGGCAGTTATTCCATCGGTCAACTCTTCGGTCGCCCCCCGTTGCGCAGATCGGAGCGCGAACAGATCATCGCCTAGTGGAGCAGGTGCCAACAAGCCTTCAGGCGACACTCGCGCTCGTACCGGCAATGCACGGTCACGCGCCCAGCGGCGCGCTGATCACGCCCGATGGACTGCGGCGCGGATTCAACGGGTGGATCGAGCTGGCTTCGGCGATCGAAGACTGGCGCCAGCGCCACGAGCTGCCCAACGTCGTCCAGCCCATCCGATCGGAGGATGTGACATGAGATCAGCCACAACAGATCGACGCAGGCGCATCGCGGCGCGACCGGCGACCGCGGCCCTGCTCGCCGCCGGTGCGCTCGTCCCGGCTTTCGCACATGCTGCCGCCTCGCCGCCGCCGCCGGCGGCGGTGTGCACCAACAGCTTCACCGTGTCGGTCACGCCGGGGTTCACGATCACGCCCGGGGCCGGAAGACTGAGCTCCAATGGTCAGACCGGCTCGCTTGAGTGCTTCGGCACGCTCGGCGGTCAGCGCATCACCGGCCCGGGAACGGTCGGATTCGTCGAGCGGCACAGGAGCGGGACGTGCCGCGGTCACACCGGCACGGGGAGAGTTCACCTCGTCATCCCGACCAGCGCGGGCGACAAGCACCTCTACGGCGCGCTTGCGGTGCGGCGCACTGGTCTCACCGTTCGCGCGAAAGTGCGCTTCCCGGGCATGCGCTACAGCGGCAACGGCGTCATCTTCCCCAGGAAGGGCGACTGCACGTCGACACCGTTGGAGCAGATCCGCGTGACAATGACGGGCACGCTCAGCGAAACGTAGCGGCC
>DASZDB010000456.1:0-15728 GCA_035942495.1 Solirubrobacteraceae bacterium | reverse complement strand
CATCTCGGCGGCCTCCTCCTCGGCGGCCCGCACGCGCAGCTCGGCGGCGCGCTCCGCTTCGGCGATCCGCTCGTTCGCGCGCGCCTCGGCGGCGGCGCGCAGCTCCGCGGCCGTCCGCTCGGCGGCCTGCACGATGTGCTCGACATGGCGCGCGGCCGAGCCGGCGCCGTCGGTAGCTCGCTGCTGCGCCATGACCCCGATGGTAGGCAGGGCGCACGCGGGCCGCGCAAGAACGCCACCATCGGCGCGCGCCGCGACGTACGCCACCATAGACGGATGATCGAACGACCCACACCGCCAGCTGACCGAGCGCCGCGGCGCAGGATCGCCACGGACCGAAGGAGTCCGTGCCGCTGGCACTGTCCACCTTCCCCCCGCGGCGGGCTGGGTGGGTCCATCTCCCGATCCACGGCCATCTGACGGCGTCGGCCGTCCGATCAGCCATCCAGCCCCGTGCCGCCCGTCGCGAAGGTCGAGCCGATCACGACGGCCCGTGCCCTGCGCGGGCCGTTTGACTACCTGCGCCCAGACGGCGTTGGGGTGGGGTCGGTGCTCGTCGTCCCGTTCGGCCACCGCGACGTCGTCGGCGTCGTGGTCGGTGTCGCCGACGGCTCGCCGCTGCCCGACGAGCGGCTCGTCGCGCCGCGCCGCGTGCTCGACCACGACCTGCCGCCCGAGCTCGTCGAGCTGGCCCTCTGGATGGCAGAGGAGTACTGCTCGACGCCGGCCCGCGCGCTCGCGCTCGTCTCACCGCCGCCGGGCGCGCGCGCGAAGCTCACCTGGTGGGCGCAGCCGGTGACGCCGCCTCCGCCGCAGGATCGCCCGCCGACCGAGCGCCAGCTGGCGCTGCTCGCCCAGCTGCCGCGCGCTGCGGGCGACGACCTCCCGGCGCTGCGCCGCCTGCAGGCGCGGGGGCTCGTGGAGCTCAGCCGCCGCCGCGCCCGGCGCCACGTCCACCACGAGAGCGTCGGCGCACGCCGCACCCAGCCCGACCTGACGCCCGACCAGGCGCTCGCGCTTGCCGACATCGAGGCGGCGATGGCCGCGCCGGCCGACGGGCGCGCGCCCCGGCCGCTGCTGCTCCATGGCGTGACCGGCTCGGGCAAGACCGAGGTCTACCTGCGCGCCGCGGCGACCGCCCTCGCGCAGGACCGCGGCGTGATCGTGCTCGTGCCGGAGATCGCGCTGACGCCGCAGATCGTCAGCCGCTTCGTCGATCGCTTCGGCGACACCGTTGCGGTGCTGCATTCCAAGCTCGCGGCCGGCGAGCGCCACGACGAGTGGAGCCGCCTGCGCGACGGCAGCGCGCGCGTCTGCGTCGGGCCGCGCTCGGCTGTTTTCGCACCGATCGAGCGACTTGGGCTGATCGTCGTCGACGAGGAGCACGACAGCTCCTACAAGCACGAGGGCGACCCGCGCTACGACGCCCGCCACGTCGCGTACCGCCGCGCCGAGCGGGCCGTCGCGCTGCTGGTCGCGGGTAGCGCCACGCCGCGGCCGGAAAGCGTCCACGCGCTGCGTCGCGTGCGCCTCCCGACGCGGGTGGACGGGCGCCCGCTGCCGCCCGTGCAGATCGTCGACATGCGCGAATGGCGCGGCGCGCTGCACCCGGACACGAGCCACGCGCTCGCCGACGCCCCGAAGGCGATCGTCCTGCTCAACCGCCGCGGCTGGTCGAACTTCGTCGACTGCCGCTCCTGCGGGCATGCCTGGACCTGCCCGGCGTGCGACGTCTCGCTCGTCCTGCACCGCGCGCAGAACCACCTGGCCTGCCATCACTGCGGGCACCGTGAGCGCGTGCCACAGCGCTGCACCAAGTGCGGCTCGGTGTCGGTGGCGCGCCACGGGGCGGGCACCGAGCGCCTCGAGCACGAGCTCGCGCAGGTCGGCCACGAGGTGTTTCGCCTCGACGCCGACGTCCGTGATGCGGGCGGGCTGCTGCGCCGCTTCGAGCGGGCGGCGCGCGGCATCCTGCTCGGCACGCAGATGGTGGCCAAGGGCCATGACTTCCCCGATGTCACGCTCGGCGTCGTGGTCGACGCCGACGGCACGCTGCGCTTCCCCGACTTCCGGGCCGAGGAGCGGACCTTCGCGCTCGTGACCCAGCTCGCGGGCCGCGCCGGCCGCGGCCCCGGCGGCGGCCGCGTGATCGTGCAAACGCTGTCGCCGGACGCCCCTTCGATCGCCGCCGCCGCACGCCACGACGCCGATGGCTTCCTCGACGGCGAGCTCGCGCGGCGTGAGGCCCTGCGCTATCCGCCGTTCTCCCACCTCATCCGGATCGTCTGCTCGGCGGCCGACCCGCACGCGGTACTCGACGCCGCCACGGCGATTCGCGCCGCGCTCGGGGAGATCGCGGGCGCGACGATCTTGGGACCCGCGCCGCTGTTTCGGTTGCGCGGGCGCGAGCGCGCGCAGCTCGTCATCAAGGGAGCGCAGCGGACGCGCGCAGTGCACGCCGCGGGCGCGGCGGTCGACGCGATCGCGGGCGAGCGTGTGCGGCGCGGCGTCGCGTTCTCCGTCGACGTCGATCCCCAATAGGGGCGATCTAGACTTAGACGCAGATGGCAGACGACGTCGAGCAGATCGAAGCGCGGCCCGGCCAGGAGCCCGATCAGGAGGCGCCGCCGCCGCTGGATCCCGAGATCCTCGCGCGCCGCGACGCCGCCCTGCGCCACGTGCGCAAGCTCGGCGACCCGATCCTCAAGACGAAGGCGCGCCCCGTCGACCGCTTCGACGACGAACTGCGCGACGAGGTCGAGCGGATGGGGGTGCTCATGCACGACGCCCTCGGCATCGGGCTCGCCGCACCGCAGGTGGGCATCTCCCATCGCGTGCTCGTCTACCGCATCGAGCCCGACAGCCCGATCGTCGCGCTCATCAACCCCGAGATCGAATGGTCCAGCCGCGACGAGGAGATCTCCGAGGAGGGCTGCCTGAGCCTGCCGATGATCCACGTCGACGTCGAGCGTCCGGTCGCGGTGCTCGTCAACGCACGCGACGAGCACGGCGCCGAGCTCGTCATCGAGGCCACGGGCCTGGAGGCGCGGGTGATCCAGCACGAGATCGACCACCTCGACGGCATCCTGATCCTCGACCGCACGAGCCGCGAGCAGCGCAAGGCGGCGATGCGCGCCCTGCGCGAGGCCGAGCAGGCCCGCGCCGCGCGCCTCGTGTCGTGACGTGCCCGTGACGAGGACGGTCTTCCTCGGCACCTCGGATTTCGCCGCCGCGATCCTCGCGCGGCTCGCCGGCAGCGCGCACCGGCCACAGCTCGTCGTCACCCGGCCCGACCGCCCGGCCGGGCGCGGGCGCAAGCTGTCTGCGCCGGCGGTCGCCGAGGCCGCCCGCGCGCTCGACCTGGCGCTCCTGCAGCCGGAGAACGTCAACGCCGAGGAGGCCCGGGCGCAGATCGCCGCCGCGACACCCGACGCCGTGGTGGTCTGCGCGTTCGGCGCGCTCATCCGCGAACCGCTGCTCTCGGACTTCGAGATGCTCAACGTCCACCCGTCGCTGCTACCGCGCTGGCGAGGAGCGGCGCCCGTCGAGCGCGCGGTGATGGCCGGCGACGACGAGACCGGCGTCTGCATCATGCGCCTCACCGCCGGGCTCGACAGCGGACCCGTCTGCCTGATGGGACGCGAGCCGATCGCTCCGGACGACACGTACGGCACGCTGGCCCTGCGCCTGCAGGAGCTCGGCGGCGACCTGCTGCTGCGCGCCCTCGACGAGCGGCCGGAGTGCCGCGAGCAGATCGAGGAAGGCGTCACCTACGCCGAGAAGATCGGCCCCGCCGACCGCACGCTGGATCCGGCCGCGCCGGCCGCGGTCAACGACCGCGTCGTGCGCGCGCTGGCGCCGCACATCGGCGCGCGGGTGGCGCTGGCCGATGGGGGGTTCCTCGGCGTGCTGCGGGCGGCGGTGCGCGATCCGGATGCGGCGGGCGAGCTGCGTGCCGACGGTGAACGGCTGCTGCTCGGCGGCCTCGAGCTGCTCGAGGTGCAGCCCGCGGGCGGGCGGCCGATGGATGCGGCGGCGTACCTGCGCGGCCGCGGTCGGTGACGGCGATGGTCATGACGGCGCGCGCGTGCCGGCCGCGCGTGCTGACGCCACGGCCGGCGTGTTCGGGGTGTGGTGCATGCGTCGCTATGCGCAACAGATTGGCCGCGCAGCCATGATTGACGTCACGCCCGCGCGACAGGTCGCGTACGCCGTGATCCGGCGGGTCTTCGAGAAGGGCGCGTACGCCGACCGCGCCCTGCACGGCGAGGCGAAGGGGCTCGACGCGCGCGAGCGGTCGCTGGCGATGCAGCTCGCGTTCGGCACGGTCCAGCGCAAGCTGACGCTCGACCACTACGTCGAGCAGCTCGCGCGGCCGCCCGGCGCGCTCGACCCGCCGACGCTCGCGGCGCTGCGACTCGGGCTCTACCAGCTCGTCTTCCTCGACGGCGTCGCCGCGCACGCCGCCGTCGGCGAGAGCGTCGAGCTCGCCAAGGGCGGCCGGGGCGGCGGGCACAAGCTCGTCAACGCGGTCCTGCGGCGCGCGGCCCGCGGCGAGCTGCCCGCGCTGCCGAGCGACGAGACGGCCGCCGGCGCGGCGGTCGCGCACTCGTATCCGCAGTGGCTCGTCGAGCTGTGGTGGGAACGCTTCGGTGCGGACGAGACGCGGGCGCTGCTGCGCGCGGGCAATGCGCCGGGCGAGCTCGCGCTGCGTGTGAACACGCTGCGCGCCACGACGGCCGACGTGACCGCCGCGCTTGCCGAGCTCGCGCCCGCCGTGACCACCGCCGCAGCCGGTGCCGAGCTGCCCGAGGGGCTCGTCGTCGAAGGCCCCTTCGATGCGCACGGTCACCCGCTCTACGCCCGGGGCGCCTACACCGCGCAGTCGCGGGCGGCGATGCTCGTAGGCCGCGCCGTCGACCCGCGGCCGGGCGACCGCGTGCTGGATCTCTGTGCCGCGCCCGGCGGCAAGACGACGCACCTCGCCGCGCTCATGGGCGACAGCGGCGAGATCGTCGCGGTCGAGCGCCACGCCGGCCGGGCGAAAGCGCTCGAGCGCACCTGCGCGCGGATGGGCACCGCCGCGGTGCGCGTCGTTCAGGCGGACGCGGCGCGCTTCAGCAGCGACGCGCCGTTCGACAAGGCGCTCGTCGACCCGCCGTGCAGCGGCCTCGGCACGCTCCAGGGCCACCCCGACCTGCGCTGGCGCATGACCCCCGCCGCGGTCGGGCGACTGGCCTGCGGCCAGGCGGCGATCCTGGCCGCCGCTCGGGCGGCGGTGCGGCCCGGCGGCACGATCGTCTACGCGACGTGCACACTGTCACCCGACGAGAACGAGGCAGTCGTGGCGCGGTCCCGGCTGTCACTAGAATCCGAGCGCCTCGTGCTCCCTCACCGCGACCGCACCGACGGCTTCTACATCGCTCGCCTGGGCCGCCCATGACCACCGAGATCGGCATGACCTGCCCCAACTGCCGGGAGCCCTGGCTGCGACCTGCCAACCTGCCCGGCCGCTACCGCTGCGTGTACTGCCTGCACCGCTTCGAGCTGTGCTCGCTGTGCCCCGATTGCGGCGAGCATTCTACGATCGTGCGGATGTCGAAGACCGCGATCCTGTCGTGCAACGCCTGCTCAGCGTCGATGCTGCGGGAGATCTGAGAGGCCACTTGTCCGTACTCGCCGAACGCCACGTCACGCCCTCGATCCTGGCGGCCGACTTCTCCTTCCTGTCCGTCCAGGTGCGCGAGATCATGGACGCGGGCTGTCGCGTCATCCACTGCGACGTCATGGACGGGCACTTCGTCCCGCCGATCACCTTCGGCCCGATGGTCGTCTCCGCGCTGCGCGACTCGCTGCCCGACGAGGCGTACCTCGACGTGCACCTCATGATCGAGCGTCCTGAACGTCACGTCGAGGAGTTCGCCAAGGCGGGCGCGGACGGGATCACGATCCACGTCGAGTCCACGCCGAACATCGCGTTCACGCTGTCGGCGATCCGCGACCTCGGCCTCAACGCGGGGCTCGTCGTCTCGCCGGGCACCCCACCGACGCACTTCGGCGAGAACGAGATCGACCTCGCGCTGATCATGACCGTCAACCCCGGGTGGGGCGGCCAGCCGTTTCTGACCAGCCAGCTCGACAAGATCAAGCGCGTGCGCGCGATGCTCGGCGACGACATGCCGGTCGAGGTCGACGGCGGCGTGAACCCGGAAACGGCCGCGCAGTGCGCCGAGGCGGGCGCCACGTGGTTCGTGGCGGGCTCGGCGATCTTCGGCGCCGATGATCCGGCGGCTGCCTACCGTGAGATCGCGACGGCCGCGGGCTGCTGACGATTCGGCGCGCCCGTTCCGCTAGTTTCGGGCCCGTGCGCGCTCTCCGCACAACGCTTCTGCTTGCGGTCGGCCTTGTGCTCGGCCCCGCTGTCGCGGTCGCGCAAGCCGGCCCGGGCATCACGTTTCGCCCGAAGGAAGCGCCGCCCCTCGTGCTGTCGGGCGGGCAGCTGTCGGGGATCGCCAACCTGCCGGCGCGGACCTACACCCTGCCGCCCGACTCGTCGCAGCCGGGCCGGAAGGTGTCGTTGCGCGGAGTGTCGATCGCGTCCCTGCTCGGCCGCGGGGGCATCAGCGCGCAGCGCGTCCAGGTCGTCAAGAAGAACGGCGGCTCCACCGTCGTCACGCCGGCGAACTTCGGCACGGCGTTCCTCGCCGATGCCGGGGGGACGACGTACTTCATCCGCTCGCAGGGCGGCATGATGGTCGAGTTCATCGAGACCAACGACGTTCCCCTCGAGGTGTCCGTCGACGGCGGCGACCTTGCGATCACGGTGACGCGCAGCCGCAAGAAGATCAAGGTGGGCGAGTCGGTGACGTTCGCCGCCAGGATCCGCGCCGGGGGAGCGCCCAACACCTCCTACACGTACACGTGGGACTACGGCGAGGGCCCGGTGGTGGGCAGGCGGGTCACCGCGACCGCCAAGGATCCGGGGACGCTCTTCGCGCAGGTCGACGTTCGCGACAACGATCCGACGTGCACGATCCGCTGCGGCGGCACCGAGACGATCGAGGTCGAGGTCGGCGACGTGCCCGAGCAGCCTGAGGCGCCGACCGCGGGCGGGGCGAACGGCTCGCCCGGCGGCGGGGGTTCGGCGGGCGGGACCGGTGGCGGCGGGACCGGCGGCAGCGGCGGCGGAGCCGGCAGCGGCACGGGGACCGGCGGGGAGGAGCCGAGCGCCACCGCCAAGCCCGAGCGCGAGTCCGAGCCGCCGCCCCCGCCGGCCAAGCCGTTCGGGGAGACGATCTCCGGCTTGATCATCAACGACCCGGGCACGACCGCTCAGAAGCTGCCCGGCGGAAAGCCCGCCGGCGCGGCCGAGGGCACGCGCGCGGTGCGCGGCGGCGAGATCGACGGCGCCTTCCCGATCGGCCTCGGCGGGCTGCTCGCGCTGGCCGTCATGTGGATCGGGGCGCTCCGCGAGCGCCGAGGCGTCAGACTGCGCGTCGCATGATCGGCGTCACCGGTATCGAGGAAGTCCTGTTCGAGCTCGCGAACGCGCTGCGCATCCCCGTCTTCGCGGCGGCGATCGCGGCGCTCGTGTTCGTGCTGTTCGACCTCGGCGCGTTCTTCGTCGAGCTCAGCCGCCGTCGCCGCCACGGCCGGCGTGAGCACGTCCAGGAGGCGGCGACGAGCGCCCGGCAGGCACTCGCGATGAACGACACGCCGTCGGCGCAGCAGGCGCTCATGCCGCTGGCCGCCAGCGCCGAGATGGCCGACACGCTCGCGACCCTGGTCGAGGGCCACGACAAGCCGGGCGTCCAGGATCGCCGCGCCAAAGCGCTGGCCGACTTCGACCTCAGCTCGCTGCGCAAGCTCGAGCGCAGCCGCATGCTCGTGCGCTTCGGGCCGGCGCTGGGGCTCATGGGCACGCTGATCCCGCTGTCGCCGGCGCTCGAGGGACTGGCGGAGGGTGACGTCGCCCAGCTGTCGGACAACCTCCGCGCGGCGTTCAGCGTCACGGTCATCGGCCTGCTGATCGGCGCAGTCGCCTTCTCGATCTCGCTCGTGCGCGACCGCCTGTACGCCCAGGACCTCTCGGACCTGGAGTACGTCGTGACGGCGCTCGACCCGCCCGAACAGAGCCCATGAAACACATCTCGCGCAGCCGCGTGACCCCGCACGCGAGCCGGCGCGGCGACCGCGGCGGCGACCCGCTCGACGGCCTCGTCAACCTCTTCGACCTCGGCATCGTGCTCGCCGTCGCGTTCCTGCTCGCCGCGCTGCAGTCCGTCAACCTCAGCGACCTGCTGACGCAGGAGAACGTCACCGTGCTGCGCACGGAGGCCAACAGCCAGACGCTGATCGTCAAGGAGGGCGAGTCGATCAAGACGGTGCGACTGAGCAAGAAGACCGTGACGGGATCCGGCCGCCGCGTCGGCGAGGTCTTCCGCCTGCAGGACGGGCGGCTGGTCTACGTCGAGGGCAAGGGCGGCACGCCCGTCGACCCCACGCCCTGACCTGAGCCGGCGCGGTACACGAGCGCCAGCAGGGCGCTGAGTACGGCCGTCGCGCAGCAGTAGCCGACCTCCGTGCGCAGCAGTTGGTCCTCGACAGCCGGGCTGAGCATCCAGATCACGAACGCCCCGGCGGCGACGAGCCACGCGATCGCCGCCCCGCGCGCCTGCCCGCGCGCGAGCGCCGCCTGGTTCAGGGTGCCCGCGATGAGGTGAAAGCCCATCCCGAGCCCGACGAGCGCCAGCCCGCCGCGCGCGATGTCGCGGTCGATGTCGAACAGCGTGCGCACGACCGGCGGGCCGATCGCGAACAGCCCGATCGCGACCGCCAGCGCGAACGCGCAGATCGCCAACACGGTCACCCGGATCGCGCGGCGAAACTCGTCCGCGCCGGCCGTCGCCTGCAACCCCGCGAGGTGGGGCAGCAGCGATCCCTGGACGGCCTGGAAGAGCTGCAGCGGCGCACGGGCGATGAGCAGCACGCTGAACACGACGCCGGCGAGCGCCGCGTCGTGCGCGGTCCCCTCGACCGTGAGCACCGCCGCGTTGAGCAGCGTCTGCTCGGCGACCATGATCGCGAAGACCGCGACCGCGAAGCCCAGGCCGTGGCGCAGCGTCAGGCCGCCCTCGGTGGCTTGGACGGCGCTCGGGTCGGCCGGCGGGTCGCGGCGGGCAAAGAACCACGGCACGACGAGCAGCGACATGAGCGGCGCGACCGCCATGCCCAGCGCGACGGCCGACTGGCCCGTCGCGATCCCGACGACGACGGCCAGCGCGAAGCACACGCGCGAGATCGCCTCGAAGAGGACGAGCAGCCCGTAGAGCTCAAAGCGCTGGTGCCCGGCCAGGAAGCCGCGGGCGAAGTAGCTCGCCGCGTACGCCATGACGCCGACGACGAGCACCCAGTACAGCGCCGCCGAACCGTCGAAGAGGTCGTTCTGCAGCGGGTCGCGCAGGGCGAGCGCGAGGGCGAGGAACGTCAGCGCGAACGCCGCCTGGATGAGCAGCGGGACGCGCAGGTTGTGCCCACCGGTCAGCCCGCGCGCGCGGCGGTCGGCGATCGTGCGCGACAGCAGCTGCTCGATCGGGCGGTAGATGACCGACGCGACGACGAACATGATCGACCACACGAGCGAGATGCGCTTGTACTCGACCGACGACAGCGCATGGGCAGCGAGCGCGAAGTAGGCGAACGTGACGAGGCCGGTCGTCGCGATCCCGATCGACAGGACCCGAGCGCCACGGCCGTAGGACGAGTGTGGCGGGGAAGCGCTAGAGGCGGACAAGCAGCATGGTCCACGGAAACGGCGAGCGCGCCTCGATGACGTCGCCGTGGCGGGACAGCAGCTTCACGAAGCTGCGCTTGGACCAGTGGTTGAGGTGCCCGGGGGTGTTGCCCAGCTGCTGGAGGTACGCGCCACGCGCCATGTTCAGCGCGCGCCAGAGCGGCTCGCGCGGGACGGAGACGAGCAGATGACCGCTGGCCACGCGCGCCATCTCCGCGACCGTGTGGCCGGGCTCGGGCACGTGCTCGAGGACCTCGATCGCCGTCGCGACGTCGAACTCGCCGTCGGCGAACGGGAGGTTCTCGGCCTTCATCACGCGGTAGGAGAGGTTCGGCGCCTGGCGCTGCTCCCACTCGGCGTGCAGCAGCGGGTCGTCGAGATCGATCCCGACGACGCGCCGGTCGCCGAGGCGCTGCGCCCACTTGTGCGTCAGCACGGCCTCACCGCAGCCGACGTCGAGCAGGGACTGCGGGTCGGCCCGCTCGAAGAGCTCGTCCAGGGTGCGCTCGAAGGCGCCCATGAGCCGCCGCACGACGGGGTTCGTCGAGCCGTACTTGTCGTACGTGTTGCCGGTGACCGTGCCCTCGGCGTCGACGGTGACGACGGGGTCGGGCGGGGTCACAGGTGCACCACGTCGCGCTCCTCGGTCTTGCCGGTCGCCGCGCCGGCGTCGGCGCCCGTCGTCGGCTTCTGGCCGGTGCCCTCGGCGCCGGGCTCGTAGTGCGACGGCGCGACGCCGAGCTGCAGCTCGATGCGGCGCACGCGCTCGAACGTCCGCTGGATCATCGTGCGCTGCGCCGACATGAGGTCGCCCATGACGCCGAGCGCCGCGAGCACCATCGCGGCGTTGAAGAGCACGGCGCCCAGGATCAGCGACTGGACGTGGCCGGCGCCCTCGTCCTCGACGATGTAGAAGTACGCAAAGCGTGCCCAGACGACGAGCGCGGCGAGGCCCACCACGGCGGCCGCGGTCATGAAGACGCGCAGCGGCTCGTACTGGGAGTAGATGCGGAAGATCGAGACCGAGTTGCGCCGCACGTAGGACCACATGGACGGAAACAGGCGCGACTCGCGCGTCTTGGGGTTCGTCCGGATCGCGACGTGGTCTACCGCGACGAGCTGCTTGCCGGCCTGGATGATCGTCTCCAGCGTGTACGTGAACTTCGAGACGACCGCCATCTGGATCGCGGCCTCGCGGTTGTAGGCGCGAAAGCCCGACGTCGTGTCGGGGACCTCGGTCGCGGACGCCTGGCGCACGACCCACGAGCCGAGGCGCTGCAGCGTGACCTTCAGCGGCGAGAAGTGCTCGATCTTGTGCACCTCGCGGTTGCCGACGACCATGTCGGCCTTGCCGGAGAGGATCGGCCCGACGAGCTTGGGGATGTCCTTGCCGTTGTACTGGTTGTCGCCGTCGGTGTTGACGATCACGTCGGCGCCGAGCTTCAGGCACGCGTCGAGCCCGGCCTGGAAGCCCGCGGCGAGGCCCTTGTTGTTCGTCAGGCGCACGATGTGGTCGACGCCGCCGGCCCGCGCGACGTCGATCGTGCTGTCCGTCGAGCCGTCGTCGATGATCAGCCACTCGACGGCGTCGAAGCCGTCCAAGCGCCTGGGCAGGTCCGCGAGCACAAGCGGCAGGGTCTGCTCCTCGTTGAAGCAGGGGATCTGGATGATCAGCTTCATGCAGTGGGTCCGCGTGGAATCCTAACGTTCATCGAGGTGTCATCACCGCCCACCGCCACCAGCCCGGCCACCGTCGCATCGCCGCCGCCCGCCGAGGCTCCTCCGGCGCGCGGTCGGCGGCTGCCGGCGATCCGCACCGCCTTCTTCGAGAAGGTCGGCCTCGGCGTGCTCGCGCTCGCCGCCCTCGTCGGCTACCTCGTCTACCCGACGTATCCGAACTACGACTCGTACTACTCGCTGCTGTGGGGCCGCGAGCTCGTCGGTCTCGACCCGCTGTCGTTTCAGGCCTACCGCGCGCCGACCGAGCATCCACTGGCGATCGCCTTCGGCGCGCTGCTGCAGCCGCTCGGCGACGGCGCCGACCGCGTGATGGTCGCCTGCGCCGTCATCTCGTTCGTCGTCCTCGTCGCCGGGATCTACGCGATCGGCAAGACCGCGTTCACGCCGCTCGTCGGCTTCGTCGCCGCCGCGCTGCTCGTGTCGCGCTTCGACTTCCCCTTTCTCGCGGCCCGCGGCTACATCGACATCCCATACCTCGCGGTCGTCATCTGGGCGGCGGTGATCGAGCTGCGC
The DNA here is from genome assembly GCA_035942495.1 of Solirubrobacteraceae bacterium. GTDB lineage: Bacteria > Actinomycetota > Thermoleophilia > Solirubrobacterales > Solirubrobacteraceae > CADCVQ01. Next base: position 3,682 of record DASZDB010000456.1, on the reverse strand, counting down.
GCGCCGCGCCGCCACCCGGTCCTCGTGCTGAGCCTGCTCGCCGCGGCCGGGCTCATGCGCCCCGAGGCCTGGCTGCTGGCGGGCGTCTACTGGCTGTGGCTCGTGCTGCGACATGACGTCACGTGGAGCCGGCGCGCGATCTACGCCGCACTCGCCGCGATCGGCCCGCTCGTCTGGGCGGCCGTCGACTTCGCCGTGACCGGAAACGCGCTGTACTCGCTGACGGGAACGCAGGACCTCGCCGAGGAGCTCGGCCGCAACAAGGGCGGCGCCGCGGTCCCCGCCGCGCTGTACAGCTTCCTGGTCAAGCTCGCGAAGTTCCCGGTCGTCGTCGCGGGTGCGCTGGGCCTCGTGCTCGCCCTCGTGCTGACGCCGCGCCGCGCGCTGATGCCGCTCGTCCTGTTCGCGATCGGCGCAGGCACGTTCGCGCTCGTCGGCCTCGCGGGCCTGTCGGTGATCGACCGCTACCTGCTCGTGCCGTCGCTGTGCGTGATGGTCTTCGCCGCGGTGTTCATCGCGGGCTGGACGATGCTCGAGCCCGGCAGCGGCTTGCGGCGCGCCTGGATGACGGGTGCGGCCGCGATCGTGATCTTCGGCGTCGTGTTCACGGCGACGCGCGTCAACCTCGTCCAGCTGCACAACGAGCTGCAGTTCCGCGGCGACTCGCACACGGCGCTCGAGCGCGTGCTGCACGATCCCGCCGTGACGCGCGGGCTGCGCTGCGGCCCGGTCTACGTGCCCAACCACAAGCTCATCCCCGACGTCCGCTGGATCCTCGACCGCCCGCAGTCGGGTGTGCTCGCGCGTTCGAACGTGCGCTCTGAGAAGAACCCGGCGCCGCCACCGACGCGCGGCGTCGTGCTGCTCGTGCACGACCGGCCGGCGCTGTTCAAGCAGGCGTGGGTCACACCGGCCGACGAGACGGCCGACAATTATCCGCCCGCGGGCTACGATCGCGCCGCTACGAGCCGCTATTACGCCGCCTATGTCAACTGTTGAGACCCCCGAGCGCGACGGCGAGGGCACCGGCGACACGTCCGTGCCGCCGACGCCGCCCACCGGCGGCCGGCTGAACGCGCTGCTGACCGCGCCCGGGCTCAGCCTGCGCGCGCCCGGCCGTGAGCGCCTGATCTGGGGGACGGCCGTCGCCGGTCTGCTGCTGCTGGCCTTTCTGCTGCGCATCTGGGGCAACGGCCACGGTTTGCCGTACGCCTACAACGCCGACGAGAACGCGCATTTCGTCACCCGGGCGATCGGCCTGTTCGGCCACGACTGGGATCCGAACTACTACGTCAATCCGCCGGCCTACACGTACCTCGTGCACCTCGTGCTCGACGTCTGGTACGGCGGCCGGGCGGGGGTCTCGAACGCCTTCGCCGCAGATCCGACGGAGATCTGGCTCATCGCGCGCACGATCGCGGCGCTGCTGGGCACCGTCGCCGTCTGGCTGCTGTACCTCGCCGGCACGCGGCTCGTCGACCGCCGCGTCGGCCTGCTGTCGGCGGGCATCTTCGCCGTCGCGTTCCTGCCGGTCTTCTACTCCAAGCTCGCGCTCAACGACGTGCCGACGCTGGCCGGGGTCTGCCTCGCGCTGTGGGGCGCCGCCGGCATGCTGCGCCACGGGCGCATGCGCGACTACGTCGTGGCCGGCCTCGGGCTCGGGTTGGCCTGCGCGACGAAGTACACGGGGGGGATCGTGCTGCTGCCGATCGTGGCCGCCGCGGGCGCGCAGTTCGCGGCCGCCGGCGGCCGAGCGAGCGCGCTGCGCGGGATCGTCGTCGTCGCCGTGGCCTCGCTGGCGTCCTTCATCCTCGCCAACCCGTACGCGGTGCTGGACTTCTCGTCCTTCTGGGAGGGGCTGACGCACCAGTCGACCGCCTCCGGCGACGCCGCCGGCAAGCTCGGGCTCACGCAGGACTCCGGCTACGTCTACTACCTGTGGTCCTTCGGCTGGGGGCTGGGCTGGACGGTGCTCTTGTTCGCCGTCGGCGGCGCCGTGCGGCTGTTCGTCGACGAGCGGCGGCTGTTCTGGATGCTCGTGCCGCCGATCATCGTGTTCGTCCTGTTCATGGGCTCGCAGGAGCGCTACTTCGGCCGCTGGCTCATGCCGGTCTTCCCGTTCGCCTGCGTCCTAGCCGCCTACGGCGCCGTCGAGCTCGCCGATCGGCTCGGGCGCCTGGCCCCGGCGGTGCGGCCGACGGTCGTCGCGGCGGCGGTCGTCCTGCTCTGCGGGCAGGGCTTCGTCTACTCGCTGCACTCGGGCCTCGTCCTGTCGCGCGAGGACACCCGCAGCATCGCGCGCGACTGGATGGTGGACAACGTGCCGGAGGGCAAGAAGATCGTCGTCGAGCCGGTCGTGCCCGACCAGTGGGCACAGGACATCGGCAAGCCCTCGCCGGCCACGGCGGTCGGCAACCGCTGGAACAAGTATCCGCTCAGCCGCAAGATCGACCCGCGCAGCGGCGAGCCGGTGCCCGGCGCGGCCGGCATCGTGAACATCGAGGACTTCGAGACCGTGCTGCACCCAGAGCTCGTGGACGTCTTCGAGAAGCACGAGTACTGCTGGGTCGTCGTCGGGTCCACGCAGCGCGGCCGCGCCGAGGTCGAGCCGGAGGTCGTGCCCGCCGCGCTGGCCTACTACGCAGAGCTCGAGCGGCGTTCGGAGGTGGCCTACGAGGTGTCGCCGTACTCCAGGGGCAAGCGGCCCGTCGCGTTCAACTTCGACTGGGCGTTCAACTACTACCCGCTCTCCTACAACCGGCCCGGGCCGACCATGACGATCTACCGGTTGACGGGCGGCGGCTGCGCCGAAGAAGTCACCGGCACGTCGTAGCGCGCCGCCCTATGCTGGGGCGGTGTCCACGCTGACCGCGCTCGACCACGACCATCTGGCGCGCGCGACCGAGCTCGCCGAGTTCGGCCTCGGCCGCGTGCACCCCAACCCGATGGTCGGCGCGCTGCTCGCGCGCGACGAGAAGGTGCTGGGAGAGGGTTGGCACGAGGAATGCGGCGGTCCGCATGCCGAGATCAACGCGATCGCGGCCGCAACGGCCGCGGGAGCGGACCCGGCCGGAGCGACGCTCTACGTCTCGATGGAGCCCTGCTGTCATCACGGCAAGACGCCGCCGTGCACCGACGCGATCATCGCGGCCGGCATCACCCGTGTCGTCGTCGCGTCCGATGATCCGAGCGCGAAGGCGGCTGGCCGCGGCCTGGGCATCCTGCGCGACGAGAACATCGAGGTCGACGTCGCCGACGGCGACGTCGCGGCGCGGGCGCGGCTCATCAACCAGGCCTTTCGCAAGCACGCCCGCACCGCGCGGCCGTGGGTCCTGTTCAAGTCCGCGATGACGCTCGACGGCAAGGTCGCCACGCGCACCGGCGACTCGCAGTGGATCTCCGACGAGTCCAGCCGCGCCCGGGCGCACCGCTGGCGCGCCAGCCTGGACGCGGTCGCCGTCGGGATCGGCACGGCGCTCGCCGACGACCCGCAGCTCACGTCGCGCGTCGAGGGCGTCCACCACCAGCCCTCCCGCGTCGTGTTCGACGCGACCGCGCGCCTGCCGCTGGACTCGCAGCTCGTCCGCGCCGCGCCGGAGCCCGCCCTCATCGTCGTCGTCTCGCGTGCCGCGCGCCGCTCGGCGATGGAGGCGCTGGCGATGGCCGGCGCCGAGGTCGTCGT
>DASZDB010000455.1:0-1559 GCA_035942495.1 Solirubrobacteraceae bacterium | reverse complement strand
ATCGCCCAGGCGCTCATCGGCGAGCCCGGGCTCGTGCTGCTCGACGAGCCGACGAGCGCGCTCGATCCGGCCGGCCGGCGCACGGTGCGCGAGCTGCTCGAGGAGCTGCGCGGGCGCGGCGTCTCCGTGCTGCTGAACTCGCACCTGCTCAGCGAGGTCGAGCTCGTCTGCGACCGCGTGGTGATCGTCGACCACGGCCGCACGATCGCCGAGGGGGCGCCGCACGAGCTGGCGCTCGCCGGCGGCGTGGAGGTCGAGACGGCCGACGGGATCAAGCGCTTTCCCGATGCCGCGCGCGCGGAGATCCCGGCGCTCGTCGCCCGGCTCGTCGCCGAGGGCGAGGAGATCTTCGGCGTGCGCGTCGTCACCGGCACGCTCGAGGACGCCTACCTGCGCCTCGTCGGCAAGGACGCGCGATGAAGCTCTTCCTGCGCGACCTGCAGACGATCGCCGGCTACGCGCTGCGCGAGGCGGTCCGCCGCAAGGTCCTGCTCGTCGTCATCGTGCTGACCGTGTGCTTCCTCGCGCTGTACGCGTTCGGCACCTACCAGGCCTTCCAAGAGGTCGCCGTCAGCGACGGCGGCGGTATCAGCGGCCTCGAGGAGGAGGTGCTGACCGGCTCGACCCTGCTCGGCCTGGCGATGTTCGTCACGCTCTTCCTGGGTACGGTGCTCGCGGTCTTCGTGACGCTCAACGCCGTGCGCGGCGACGCCGAGCGCGGGCTGCTGCAGCCGCTCGTCGTGCGCCCGGTGGGCCGCACGACGCTGCTGCTCGCGCGCTTCCTCGCGGCGGCGGCGGTCTGCGTCATCTACGTGCAGATCGTCTACTGGGCGGCGGTGGCGCTGACGAACGCCACCGGCAGCTACTACCCCGGCAACGCCCTGGCGGGAGCGATCGCGCTGGCCGCGGCCGTGACGATCATCGTCGCGATCGCGTTGCTGGGCACGACGCTGTTGTCCTCGACCGCCAACGGGATCGCGATCTTCATGATCTTCGGAGCGGGCCTGGCGGCCGGGCTCATCGGCCAGATCGGCACGGCGCTGAACTCCGACACGCTCGAGCAGATCAGCGCGATCGCCACCTGGGTGCTGCCGTTCGAGGCGCTCTACCAGGACGGTCTACATGCGCTGACCGCCGACATCGAGGGCGTCACCGGCGTCATCGTGCAGCTCGGCCCGTTCGGCGGCTCGCAGGACGCCGGCCCGCTGCTGTACCCGTTCGCGCTCGCGTACCTGGCGGCGGCGGGGTGGCTGGCCGACCGGATGTTCCGGCGCGCCGATCTGTAGGCGGTCGCTCGGCTGGCCGGGTCGCCGTGCGGCGGGTTCGGGTGCGGGGTCCACACGAAGAGCGCGCTACTCCCAGTCCTCCTCCACGACATCCGGGTAGGCCACGATCTCCAACCGCCCGTCACCCGGCGCCTCGAGGTAGAACGAGCGGCTGCCGTCGCGGTGCAGCGCGATCTCGGCGCCGTGCTCGCCGGCCAGGCGCTCGAGGGTCTCGCTCGACACCGCGAACGCCAGGTGCTGCGGGTGCTGCTCGGCGAGCACGAACGCGAGCTT
>DASZDB010000454.1:0-2167 GCA_035942495.1 Solirubrobacteraceae bacterium | reverse complement strand
ACGCCGACGTGCTCGAAATCGGCACTGGCAGCGGGGCGATCGGGGTGGCGGCCGCGCAGAGCGGCGCGCGCTCGGTGACCGTCGTCGACGTCTCGCGCCGCGCGCTCGTGACCGCGGCGATCAACGCACGCCTCAACGGCGTGCGCGTCAGACCGCGCCGCGGCGACCTGTTCGGCCCCGTCGCGGGCCAGCAGTTTGACCTCATCGTCTCCAACCCGCCCTACCTGCCGAGCGACGAGATCCCCACGCGTGGCGCGTCGCGGGCGTGGGAGGGCGGCGGGCCGGACGGCCGCGGCCTGCTGGAGCGCATCTGCGCCGACGTCGCCGAGCATCTTCGCCCGGGCGGGACGGTGCTGCTCGTGCACTCCTCCGTCAACGACGTGCAGCGCACGCTCGACGCGCTCGAACTGGCCGGCCTGCAGGCGGATGTCGTCCACCAGGAGACCGGCCCGCTGGGCCCGTTGCTGGCGGCCAAGCGCCCGGACCTCGAGGAGGAGGACATCTGCGTGATGCGAGGCCGGCGGTTGTAGCCACGCCTCGTAGATTCGTCCAGCCGCGCATGGCCCGGGCGGACCGCGGAGACGACGAGGGGCATGGTTCTCGACCGCCAGAGAGGAGGTGTCTAGGTGGACATCCTCACGATCATCCTGATCGTCCTGCTCCTGCTGCTCCTTGTCGGAGGCTTCGGATTCAGGGCGCGCGGCCGGCGCGGGCTGTAACACCGCCCCGACCCAAGCCCGGCGCGCGCAGCCTGCGTGCGCCGGGCAGACGGCGCTGGTCGTCATGTTCGACGTGACGCACAAGCCGATGCTCGCCCGACTCGTGCGCGAGCTGCCCGACGGCGACGTGCTCTACGAGCCGAAGTGGGACGGCTTTCGCTGCCTCGCCTACCGCGACGGCGACGAGGTCGACCTGCGCAGCCGCCACGGCCGGCCGCTCGCGCGGTACTTCCCTGAGATCGCCGCCGCGCTGCAAGCCGCCGCCGTGCCCGCGCGCGTCGCGCTCGACGGCGAGCTGCTCGTCCTCGACGACGGGCACTTCGACTTCCCCGCGCTGATGGCGCGGCTGCACCCGGCGGCCAGCCGCGTGCGCGAGCTGGCGCGGCAGACACCCGCGGTCTTCGTCGCGTTCGACCTGCTGGGCGCGGGCGACGAGGACCTGCGCGCTCGCCCGTTTCGCGAGCGCCGCGCGCGCCTCCTCGAGCTGCTCGGCGAGGCGGCGGCGGCGCCGCTGTTCGTCACGCCGGCCACATCCGATCGCGCGGTGGCGGCCCGCTGGCTCGAAGAGTTCCGCGGCGGCGGGCTGGACGGCGTCGTCGCCAAGCCGTGCGAGGGGCGCTACGAGCCGGGCACGCGGGCGATGCTGAAGGTCAAGCACGAGCGCACCGCGGACTGCGTCGTCGCCGGCGTCCGCGGCACAGCCGGGCCGCCGCGGGTCAGCGCGCTGCTGCTCGGGCTCTTCGACGAGGACGACCGGCTGGAGCACATCGGGGTCGCCAGCTCGTTCGCGAAGGCTGTGCAGGAGCAGCTGGCCCGTGACCTCGCGCCGCTGGTCGTGCCGCTCGAGGGACATCCCTGGGAGCAGGGGTTCCTGCTCGGCGGCGGCGCCACCGGGCGGCTGAAGGGCGCCGCCGGCCGCTGGGAGCCGGGGATGACGATGGACTGGGTGCCGCTGGCGCCGACGCGGGTCTGCGAGGTCTCCTACACGCAGATCGACGGCCGCCGCCTGCGCCACCCGGCCAAGCTCGTGCGCTGGCGGCCGGACCGCGAGCCGGCGTCGTGCCGGATGGACCAGCTCGAGCCGCCGTTCGCGCAGCCCGGCGACATGCTCTCGGCGTGACCGGGGACGGGCCTCAGCGGATTCGGAGGCTGGACGGCGTGTCGTGGGTCGTCAGGTTCGACGCCACCGTTTCGAGGTGGCCCCAGACGCGATCGCGGTGCGCCGGCGCAAGCCCCGCCTCGTCGACGGCGATGCGCATCGCTCGCAGCCAGGCATCCCGATGCGCTCGCGAGATCCGAAACGGCGCGTGGCGCGCGGCCAGCCGCGCCGGGCCGCGCAGCTGCGTGTAGGCCGCCGGGCCTCCCCAGTGCTCGATGAGGTAGAGCCTCAGGCGCTCCTCGGCCGCCCCGAGATCCGCCTCGGGGTACAGCGGGCGCAGGATCTCGTC
>DASZDB010000453.1:0-4927 GCA_035942495.1 Solirubrobacteraceae bacterium | reverse complement strand
CGGATGCACCTGGCGCCAGCCCGGCCGCGTGTCGAGCAGCCGGAAGATGCCGCGGTTGACGAGGTTCGCGCCCGGGTCGCGGCCGACCCGGGGCTTGTTCGTCGGCAGGTAGTCGAGGATGTGCTGCCGGCGCGAGCCGCTGAGCTTGCTGACCGTCACCCAGTTCGCCGGCTTGAACCTGGCGTCGGGATCGAGCGTCGGCCAGATCTTGCCGGCCCAGCCGAAGGCGCGGCGGTCACCGGCCATGATCGCCGGCCCGGCGACCGAGCCCCGTACGAGCAGCAGACCCTCCGAGCCCTCGGCGAAGTACCCGGTGTACGGCGTCTTCTCGTCGATGCGCCACGTCCCGGTGAAGCAGATCCCGTTCGTGTGAATGAGCTTCTCGAAGTACGGCAGGATGTCGCGGCGGTCGATCAGGTTGCGCGTCGAGTGGTTGAAGAACTCGACGAACTTGCCGGGCCGCAGCCCCGTCAGCACCGGCAGCGGCTCGGAGTACGGGCCGCTCCACGCGACCTCCTTGACCTCGTTGAACGTCGAGCCGTCGTACTCGAAGACCGGATCGGGCTCGCGCCTGCGCCGGCTGGAAGCGGTGGCCATGGCTAGCTCACCGCCTGATCGTGCTCACGCGCGGCGAGGTACAGCAGCGGCGCCTGCACGAGGAACAGGCACGCGTCGATGATGCCGAACAGCGGGTAGGTCCCGCGCCGCAGCCCGAGGAAGAACAGGACGCCGGGCGGCCGCGCGAAGACCGACAGCCAGGCCGTCCGGCGGTAGCGGTGAGGGTCCTGCGCGCCCGGGATGTACAGCAGCGAGATGAGCAGGATCAGCAGCGCGGCGAACGAGCTCCAGACCGGATCGCCCGTGGGCCGCTGCTTGCTCAGCTTCAGCACCCGCTCGGGCGCGAAGATCGCCGGGATCCCGAGGGCCCAGTCCTGGACGATGCCCACCCACATCGCCCGCCGAAACCACTTCGTGTAACTCCCGACGGGGTGACTGATCTTCCTGGTCGCGTCTGGTGGGTTCACTGTTACCTCTCCAAGCCGAGGTGAGCCTCAGCTCCGTCGTAGCTTACATCGGGTCGTCACGTCTTCGCCGAACCTTTCGCAGACGTTCCGGGCGTCGGAAACTGGCTGCTCACGAAGGCGTCCCATCCGCGATCGGGCAGCATGGCGTGCAGCCCGAGCAGGACCTTCGCGGACGGTGTCACCGTGTAACGCGTCCGCGGCCGGTTGGCGCAGATCGCCTTCTCGATCTTGCGCGCGACCGCCTCCGGCGGGCCGCCGAGGCGCGCGATCGGGCCGACCTCGTAGGCCTCCACGGTGTTCGATCCGACCGCGACGTTGAACTCCTCATAGGGATCGGCCTCGTCGTGCGCGCCACCGTCCGGCGCGGTCATCGACCCCACGGCGGCCTCCCCGAAGCGGGTGCGGATGAGGCCCGGCTCGACGACGATGACCTGCACGCCGAAGCCCTGAACCTCGAAGCGCAGCGCGTCGGAGATCGCCTCGACCGCATGCTTGGAGGCGTGGTAGTAGCCGCCCCCCGGAAAGGTGAACCGCCCGCCCATCGACGATAGGTTCACGATCTTCCCTGCGCCCTGTGCGCGCATCCCCGGAAGGACGAGCTGGCACATCCGCGCGAGGCCGAAGACGTTCGTCTCGAACTGCGCGCGCACGGCATCCATCGGCACGCGCTCGATCGCCCCCGACTGGCTGTAGCCGGCGTTGTTGACGAGCACGCCGACGACGCCCTCGCGGGCCTGCACCTCCTCCACGGCGTCACGCATCGACGCCTCGTCGGTGACGTCCAGCGCCAGCGTCTGGCAGCCCGCCTCCTGCAGATCCGCCAGCGACTCGCGGCGCCGCGCGGTGGCGTACACCGTCCAGCCGCGCTTGTTGAGGTGCCTGGCGGTCGCCTGCCCGATACCCGATGAGCAGCCGGTGATCAGGACGACCTTCGAGGGCGTCATCGCGTCTTGAGGTACTCGACGAGCGCACGCTTGTCGGCTTGGGGCAGATTCGTGCCGTAGGCGGCGCCGGCGTGGCCCCGGTTGGAGTTGCCGGCCACGCTCGTGTCGTAGCGGAATCCCTCGCGGCGGGCCGTCGGCCCCTGGCTGATGAACCCGAGCTTGCGCGGGTGCACGACGTCGTAGCCGCGCCAGAAGATCTTCGGGCGCCGGCGGACGGGCTCGAGCAGGTCCTCCACCGACGGCACCGACCCGTTGTGCAGATACGGGGCGCGGAGCCACAGTCCGTCCATCGCGACCGCCACGTAGCCGTTCGTCTTGCGAAAGCGCTTGAAGTCGAAGTCGTAGCCGTCGGCGTAGGCGTTGTACTTCTCAGGCGCTTCCGGGGTCCACATGTCGAGGCGGTGGCGGTCGGTCCTGACCTCCGCCAGCGGGATGACCTTGCCGGTGCGAGCGCCGCCGAACTCGTGACAGGACGCGCAGTTCTCGTTGAACACCCTCGCGCCGCGCGCCGCCAGCTCGCGGTCGACCGGGAACGGGTACTCCGGCGCCTTGACCTGCTTGATGTAGTCCTCGATCCGCTTGAGGTCGTCGACGGGCAGCTTGTCGGTCGGCTCACCGGTGACCGAGCTGGCGCCGTCACCGATCGCGCCGGTCAGCACGACCTCGGTGAGGTCGTCGTCCAGGCCGTCCCAGTGCAGCGCGAAGCCCGCCTTCGGCGCCATGTTCCACAGCGGCTGCATGTCGGAGTTGCCGATCGTGTTGTCCTTCTTCGGATCGATCTTGAGCTGGTGGAACTTCACGGGGTTGAAGGGGTCGATCCGCCCTCGCCCCCAGTCGGGACGCACGTCCGTCCATGCGAAGCGGCGCTTCTGCTCGCGCAGGGCGTCGCGCAGGCGCGGAACGATCACGTAGCGATACAGCTGCCGGTCGACCCAGCTCAGGTCGGTGTGGCGGTCGATCGCCTCGAGGATGTTGTCCGCGGTGAAGCGCTTGTCGGACCCGGCGGCGATGAGGAAGCGGACGTAGCCCTGCGGATCGAAGGTCGTCGCGGGCGCGGTGAGCACGAGCTGGCGCTTCGCCTCGCGGCCGGCGCGGAAGGTGGCGGAGTGGCACGCGGCGCAGTTGAAGGCGACGCGCGGAAAGCCGACCGTCTTCTTCGTGAAGCCGACGGGCGTGTCACGGCCCTTCTGCTGGTACATGCCCAGCGAGCGGTAGCCGCCCGGTCCCGGCAGGTGCTCCGGGAAGATCTCGGGCAACACACGCCAGATCTCGAACGGGATGCCCTCGGTGCTCTCGCTGCCGATCGAGCCGTACGCGAACTGCTCAGACACGTCAGCGAAGTCCTGGTCGACGTCCCGAAACAGCTTGTACCAGGCCCCCAACGCGAGCATCCCGCCCACCAGCACGATCCCGAGGACCGTCCCCAGGATCACCCTTCCGCGTCGGGACCGCGGCAGTCGCATTGGCTGGTCAGGACTGCCCGATCCCGAACGGCAGGCCCCTGAGGCCCTTGCCAGGCTGCGGCCGCGCGATGAGCGCCAGCAGGAGGTTGACGAGCGAGATGCCGACCGTCATCCGGGCCGGCCGCGGGGCGAGATTGCCGCGTACCCCCGCGAGCGCGGCGCCCGTCGCGTCGCAGGCATGGATGATCGGGCTGCGCCGCAGTGCGCGGGCACGATCGGCCTCGGAGCCCGTCACGAGGTCCAGGGCGATGAGGATCGTCCGGATGCCGAACATGCGCTGGAAGTACAGAAGCGCCGGGCTCTTGTCGGCATCGACGTCCAGGCGGTGGGCCAGCTGGTGCGGGACGAACAGCGCCAGCATTCCGTTGACGAAGCGGATTGCCGCCAGTGCGAGGTGGGCGTTGCTGCGCACGCGAGATGACTTTTGCACGATGTCGGTCCCTCTCTTGCGTGGGATCACGTCGCGGCCAACCTAGCGCGTTGACACCGACATGTCAGGTGACAGTTTTCTGTGCATTGAAATGCGCGTTGACTGTGCCCACGGATACGCGGTACGTTGGGACCGAGCGTCAGGAGGCAGCTTGCCCGTGGGTCGATATCTGTCGGAATGGCTGCCGACGTGAGCGGTGGCGCGGACGCGCCGCCGGCCGATCAGGGGTTACTCTCCGTAAGGCCCGAGGCGCTTCCGGGCGGCAGGCTTCGGCGCTACCTGCGCTGGCTCGCCACCGGCTACCGCGACGAGCCGGCACCCTCGCGCCTCGGCGTGCTCGAGCCCTTCGATCCGCAGCGTATGGGCATCTGCTGCTCGGGTGGCGGTATCCGCTCGGCGTCGTTCAACCTCGGGGCGCTGCAGGCGTTGCGCCACGGACGCGAACTCGGCCGCGCGACGTACATCGCGGCCGTCTCGGGCGGCTCGTATATCGCCGGCAGCGTCTGCATGGTGGCGAAGACCTGGCCCGCGGGCCAGCCGCGCCCCGGCAAGGGTGAGCGCGGCCACGACGACTCGGACCCGTCGATCGTCAACACGGACGCGCTCCCCTTCCACCCTGGGTCGCCGGAGGAGCAGTACCTGCGCAACCGCAGCACGTACATGGCGCCGACGCGGCTGGACAAGCTGTTTCTGGCGTGGCGCGTGCTGCTCGGCCTGCTCGTGAACCTCACGCTGGTGGGTCTGCCGCTCTTCGCGATCGGCGTCGCGCTGGCGCTCGTGGTCTACCCGGACTACGGGCTGGCGGATTCGGCGTCGGGTGCCGACGCGCCCGGCTGGGTCATGTGGACACTGATCGGGTCGTTCGGGCTGGCCGTGCTGCTGGGGCTCATCGCGCTGCTGTCGCGCCCGAAGAGCGACTGGATGCGGCGGTTCCTCGAGACATGGTCTCTGCGGATGCTCCTCATGAGCGCCGTCGTGGCGGTGGTGCTCATCGCAGTCCCGGCGCTCATCGCAGCGTTGTTGACGGACGATCCCGGGACGACGCTGGGCGACCCGTCGGTTCCG
>DASZDB010000452.1:0-6160 GCA_035942495.1 Solirubrobacteraceae bacterium | reverse complement strand
AGCGCCGCCACCTGGTTGGCGAACGCCCACAGCGGCGCGAGCGCCGCGGCGGCCAGCGCGATCCGCAGCGCATCCGCCGCGCCGCGGAAGTCCTCACCGAGCGCCCCGGCGAGCACCGCCTCGGCCGCGATCGCCACGACGGCGCACACGGGGACGACGACCGCCGCGCAGAGCAGCGCCGTGCGCCGCAGCACGGCTTCGGCTCCGGCGCGATCGTACGCTTCGGCGCGCACGGCGCCGGGCAGCGCGACGAGCAGGGTCTGCAGCACGCCGTACGTGATCGCGAGCGCGGCGCCCGCGGCGATCGCCGCGTGACCGGTCGCCACCGCGCCCGCTCCGGCCAGCGCGCACGCCGGCGCGGCCCCGCGGTGCACGATCTGCGTGAATGCGCCACCGGCGGCCTGCATGCGCGCGAAGCGCAGCGCACCGGAGGGCAACGCGGCGCCGGCGCGCGCCTCGCGCAGCACCGGCCAGGTGCTCGCGATCGCCAGCGCGAGCGCCGCCGCGGCACCGAGCGCCAGCGCCGCGATCGCCCCGTTCAGCCCGAGCGCGGGATACAGCAGCAGCGCGCCCGCGACGATCGCGCCGTTCTCGAGCGGGTAGCGCAGGCTCCATGCCGCGGTCCGCTCGAGCCCGAGCGCAAGCTGCGAGAGCAACGAGGCCGCGGCCCCGAGCAGCGCAGCCGTCGCGACGAGCGCGACCTGCAGCGCGCTGACGCTGCCGGGCGCCGGCAGTGCCGCCACCGCCGCGCCTGCGGCCAGCCCGGCGAGCAGCAGCAACCGGGTGCGACCGACGCGCAGCGCCAGCGCTCGCGCGACATCACGCCGTGCGCCGCCGTCGAGCGGCGCCAGCACGCGCGCGAAGAGCGCCGGCCCACCGATTCCCGTCGCCGTCGCGATGCCCGTCGCCACGGCCAACGCCACCGCGAACCCGCCGTAGTCCGCGGGCCCCAACGCGCGCGGCACGAGCAGCACGAGCCCAGCCAGCGTCAGCGCCTCGAGCCCCTTGCCCGCAGCACTCCCCGCCAGCGCCCCCCGCGGAAGCGCCACCACCCGGTCGGTCACGGCGCGCAGGGTAACCGCGCGCCGGGCTCAACCGCCGGCGCACGCCTCAGCGTTCGACGTAGAAGACCAGCGGCCCGGCCTCATGAGGAGCGGCTCCCTCGGCGAAGACGTACATCGTGATGAGGATCGCCGGCCGCCCCGATGGGGCCGTGAGAGCCGTCGCAGTCGGATTGCCGAACGAGCGGCTGGTGTCGGTGGTCGCGACCTCGAGCGGCCGGGGGACGCGGTTGCGCGGGTCGATGAGAAACAGCCGCCAGCTCGAATAGTCGTTGGGGATGTACTGCGCCTCCTGCAGCTCGAGGCGCACGCCGTTGACGACGATCTGGTCGCGGTCGCCGATGCTGCCGCGCGGCGGGGCGCTGAAGCCTTCGTGGAAGCTTCGGAGCCTCAGCAGGTCGGCGTCGAGCTCGCGCTCGGGCCTCGCCTGCCAGGTGTTGAAGTTCGTCAACGTCGCGGTTGCGAGGCGGTCGACGTCGGGCGTGCCGTTGCGGTCGAGGTCGGCGAAATAGTGCAGGCCGACCTCGATCCGCGACTGCGAGATCAGACCGTTGCGCAGGAGCACCCTGGTGATGCTTGGCGTGCCCTCAGCCGTTGGTGACAGCGAGCGCGGTGCGGTGAACTGGCTGCTGTGCTGCCCGTCGAGCAGCGCGTCGACGTTGCGGTAGTAGCGAAACCGCACCCGGATGCGGTTCAGGGGGCCGTCGATGATGTCCGACGGCCCGGCGAGCGCAGGCGGCAGCGGCGCGCGGGGGAGCACGTCGAGCACCGTGGTCTTCTCGTAGGCGACGAGGACCGCCCCATTGGGCAGTACAGCGATCGTCGGCTGCGACGCGTCCTCGTCGAGCGTCGTCCGGCGCGTCCAGCGGATGAGGTCGCGCGACGTGGCGAGGTGGACGTTGAAGCGCCCACCGCCCGGTGCGTGGTAGGCGCCGACGTACTGACTGCCTACCTGCACCACCTTCAGGCCCTCCAGCGGCGCTCCGCGGTCGTCGCGCGCCCCGTAGCGGTGGGCGGTGGTGCGCCCGACGTTCTCGACGATGCGTTTCAGGGTTTCGCGCGAGTCGGCTCGCTGCGCCTTGGAGGGGCCTGCCGATGCCGGCGGCGCGTACAGCAGCAGCGGGATGAGCAGCAACGGTGCGACGGCGGCGGTCGAGGGAGGTCGAGCGTTTCTCCAGGCGCGCCGGCGACCGGCGCTTCGATCAGGCCGCTCCTGTGGCAGGAAGGGTGGGCGCATCCTGCGCCACTGGCCGCAGCCCTCGGCCATACGACGGTCCCGCTCGAGGGTGCTGACGGCCCGGCCGTCGTCTTCAGTCACCGCGCGGACACCCTGCGGTCAGCCGACAGCGTCCATCGACGATCACACCTCGGCCGCCAACGGCTGGTACAGAGCGGACGGGGCATCGAGGCCCACTGGCGCGGGCCAGGGTACGGACAGCTCGCCAACCTGCTCGCCGAGCTCGATCGGCATGCCCATGATGCTGCCCCATTCGGTCCACGAACCGTCGTAGTTGCGCACGTCTGAGAAGCCGAGCAACGCGTGCAGGACGAACCATGTGTGGGCGCTGCGCTCGCCGATCCGGCAATACGTGATCGTCGTGCGATCTGCGCGCCCCAGCGCGCCATAGAGGGCAAGCAGTTCGTGAGCCGGCTTGAAGCGGCCGTCGAGCTGGGTGGCGCGCGCCCACGGAACATTGACCGCCCCGGGGATGTGGCCCGGGCGTTGCGCCGCCTCCTCCGGGTAGCCCGGCTCGGTCAGGAGTTCGCCGCGGTACTCCTCAGGCGAGCGCACGTCGATGAGCTGGGCGCCGGCCCCGCGCGTGGCGAGCACGTGCCAGAACCCTGCGCGGGTCGCGCCATCCAGGCGCGGGCGCGGCGTCTGCCCCGGCACAGCGAACGGTTCATCTCGCGTGATCGGCAGGTTCTGGTTCAGCCACAGTGGCCGTCCACCGTCGAGAATGTGCAGGTTCCGTAGGCCGTAGAGCCAGAACAGCCAGTAGCCGAAGCATGCGTACCAGTTGTTCTTGTCTCCGTAGAGGACGACGATGGAGTCTCGGTCGATGCCCAGGCGTCGCCACAGGCGTCCGACAGCGTCCTCGTCGGGGATGTCGCGGACGAGCGGGTGCTGCAGGTCGGCGCGCCAGTCGATCCCGTGCGCCCCGGGGATGTGCCCGAGTCGGTACAGCAGCGGCTGCTCGTCGACCTCGACGATCACCAGGCCCGGCGTGTCGAGGTTCGCGGCAAGCCAGTCGCACGAGACCAGAACGCCCGGCGCCACGCGCCCGCTGTCGCCGACGCTCACGGCACCGACCGGCCCAGGTACTCACGCACGAGCCGGTCACCTTCCACGGTCAGCCGGACGCGGCCTCCCTCGGACCTCAGCGGCGCGCGCTTGCCTGCGAAGTAGCCGCCCAGCCCGCGCCGGTCGTACTGGCATTCGGACCCGATCGTCGCGAAGTCGTCCATGGACGCGCCGTGGGGACCGCGCTCGTACACCGCGAGCAGCACCAAGTAGTAGCGCTCCGGCCGCAGACGCCCGGGGGGCGCCTCATCCTCCTCCGCGAGCCGAGCCAGCTGTGCGTCGAGTCGATCCAAGCCCTCCCGCAGTCGCCACAGTTCGGTCCGTAGGGCCAGGATCGAGGGAGCGCGCGTGACCGGGCCCACAGGCCCCCTTGCCTCCCGTGCCTCCTTCGCGGCCACGCGGCGATAGTAGGCGGTGTTGCTCAAACAGGCAAGACGTGATAGATGTTTGTCGATAAGCGTAATGCTTTCGGGAGAGCATCTACGGGGACCCTTTGTGGCGGGGAGGCTCAAAGGTGGTGGAGGCTGCGCAGGCGCGCTCATGGAGCGCCTTCGAGGTATCAGGGTCGAGCGCCGCGATCGACCGCGAGCTGCTGGTGTTCTGCGATCGCCCGATCATCTGCAGCGGGGTCGTCGGGCTGCTGCCTGACGAATGGCGCGGATCCGCCGCCCGGCACGCAGAGCTTCATTCGTTCGTGAGCGCGCTGAGTGAGTCGACCGAGCTTGCGCTCATCGATGCCAGTGCTCTCGGGGCGCAGACATGTGCCGAGCTGACCGCAGCCGCCGCCGTGCCGTTCCTCGTGCTCCTCGACTGTGCTGACGCGCGGGTGGTGCCCGAGATGCTGCGCGCGGCGAACGCTGTCCTGCTGACCGAGGATCTGGATCGCGAGACGATGCATCTCGCGGTCGGCGCCGCGCTGAGGGGGCTGCGTCTGTTCCCGGAGGCCCTGGACCCCATGGTCGCGGCGTCGTCGACCGGCCCGCAGTCACCCCCCGATCGGATGGACGTGGCGCTCGCGCTCGTGGCGGGCGGCTGTCGCGACGCGGAGATCGCGAGCAAGCTCAGCCTGAGCGAAAGCGCCGCTCGCAAGCTCGTCCAGCGGGCGGTGGCGCGCCTCGGAGCGCGGACGCGCTGCGAGGCGATCGTCAGGGCGATGGACCGGGGCCAGGTGCAGTGAGCGCCATCGCCGCGGGCGTGACACGAAGGGATCTGTCCCTCGTCGGGGACGGGCCGGCGATCATCGTCGTCGATCGGCGACCACTCGTGCGCGAAGGCTTGATCGCTGTGGCTGCCGGCGCGGACGCAGGATGCGTACATGGTGTTTCGGCGCTCCCGGCCGTCGCTGTTCCGTGGATCTCGCCGATCGTGGTGCTCCTGGGGCTCGCCACCGGGGATGACCCGGTGGCGCTCGTCGACGACGCTCGAGAACTGCTGGGCGCGCCGGTCGCGTGCGCGCTCTTCTGCGACAACCCTGATCTCGTCGCTGCCGCACTCGCCGCAGACGCCGATGGCTACCTCCTCATCGACCTCGCCGACAGCGACACGATCGTTGATCTCATTGCGGCGGTGCAGGCCGGCGAGCGCGTCCTGCCGGCCGAGCTCGCACTCAGCCGCCGAAGGCGCACCGGCGCCTCGATCCTCAGCGACCGTTGCGTGGAGGTTCTGCGCTGCCTCGCCGGCGGCCAGCACGACAGCGAGATCGCGGCGACCCTCTCGATCAGCGCAAGCTGCGTTCGCAAGCACGTTCGGATCGCAGAGCAGCGCCTGCACGCACGCACGCGCCCCGAGGCGATCGCGATGGCCATTCGTGCCGGCATCCTCTGAAGGGTGAGAACAGGACGCTGCCGGTCGCGTTCTTCCATTGGCGAAACGGAGGTCCGTTTGGACCCTTGTCGTCGCGCTTGCGGTCAAGCTAGCGTGCCTCTGCGAACAAGCACAACGGCCTGGGGCACCCCACCGCGTCAGGCCGGTCGCTCCCACCCTGTTCTCGCCCACCCCCGAGTCGCCGGCCCTCCCCGGACGGTGAGGGGGTGGCGGGACGGGGTTGACCGGGATCGCGTATCCTCGCTGCCGCGTTCGCAGACGCCGCATCGCAGAGCAGCGCCTGCACGCAGGCTGACGCCGAGAGGGCACCGCAATGGGCCTCGCTTTGGAGTATCAGAACAGGACGCCATCCGTCCCGTTCTTGCAGTAGCGAAACGGAGGCCCGTTTCGTCCCTTGTCGGCGCGTTTGAGGTCGAGTTAGCTGTGGCTTTGGCAACTTGCTTTATCAAGTACAACGGTCTTGGGCAGGCCACGGGGGGAGAGCATCATGCATGATGCGCAGAGCCGCGAAGGCGGCGGTCGCTCGCGACGCTCGAAGCGCTTGGCGCTCGCGGCGACAACACTGGCAGCAGCGGTAGCGTCCGCAGGGATGCTGAGCGGTCCTACGGCCGCACAGACGGGTGTCGGGGACCTGGAGCTGCCACTCAATCCGAAGTGGATCGCCAACACGGCCAAGCGCGGCCTGGCGGTCAACAAGGTCTTCAACAACACCGTGGACGGGGCGATTGCGCGCCGGAACCAGGCCGTCGCGGACTACAAGGCTGCGAAGAACCCCGATCCGCTGAGCAAGCCGCAGTACCTGCTCGTCTGGTCGGGCAAGGCGAACGCCGGTGACGTCTCCGGTCACGATCTGGGCACGTTCCTCACGAACGGCACGATCAACCCCGAGGGCCTCGCCCAGTTCGGCAACATCCAGTTCGGTCCCGGCCTCGACGGATTCCAGGTCGTGGATGGCCGCAGGCTCAACGTCGAC
>DASZDB010000451.1:0-10622 GCA_035942495.1 Solirubrobacteraceae bacterium | reverse complement strand
GTCTCGATGACCGAGCCGTCGCTGCGGGCGGTGAGCTCCCACTCCCCGTCCTCCTCGACCGCGCGCATGAACTCCTCGGTGACCCGGACCGAGTTGTTGGCGTTCTGGTACTGGATCGAGAAGAAGCCGTCGCCGTCGATCGACATGTCGAAGCCGGCCTTGGCCAGCGCGAGCGCCTTGTCCTCCTCGCGCGCATTGCACCAGATGAAGTCGCGGATGTCCGGGTGGTCGACGTCGAGGACGACCATCTTCGCCGCGCGGCGCGTCTTGCCGCCGGACTTGATCGTGCCGGCCCACGAGTCGGCGCCGCGCATGAAGGAGACCGGGCCCGAGGCGGTGCCGCCCTTCGAGAGCGACTCCATCGAGCCGCGGATGTTCGAGAGGTTGATGCCCGAGCCCGAGCCGCCGAGGAAGATCTTGCCCTCGTTGGTGTTCCAGTCGAGGATCGAGTCCATCGTGTCGTCGACGCTGAGGATGAAACAGGCCGAGCACTGCGGGCTCTCCTCGCACCCGACGTTGAACCAGACCGGCGAGTTGAACGCCGCCATCTGGTGCAGCAGCACGTAGGTCAGCTCGTCCTGGAAGGCGTCGCCGTCCTCGACCGAAGCGAAGTACCCGCGCGAGCGGCCCCAGTCGGCGATCGTGCCCGCGACACGACCGATCATCTGGCGCACGGAGTGCTCGCGCGTCGGCGCGCCGAGCTGGCCGCGGAAGTACTTCTGGGCGACGATGTTCGTCGCGTTCTGCGACCACGTGCGCGGGAACTCGACGCCGCGCTGCTCGAACGCGACGCGGTCGCCGTGCGCGATGCGGGCATCGCGCAGCTCCCACTCGACCGTAGAGAACGGATCGACGGCGGGCTTCGTGAAGTACCGGGAAACGGACAGCGCCTCGCCTGCCTTGACGTCGGTCACGGGTGGGGTCTGCGAAGTGCGCTGCATCGTCCTGCTCCTCTCGTCGCCGCGGTCAAATTGTCCGTGTTTGCGGCGTGTCGTCTGCGATATCGCGGGCGTCGTTTTCTACGCCTCGGGTCGGACGGAACGAGGGTGCGCGGAGCCGCCGGACGACCACTGAAGTTTACCGCGTGCGGCGCTCCAAAACGGGGTGCGAGCAGGCGAAAAAGCGCCCACTGAGCGAGGTCGATTCAGAGCCGGATTCGTCCGCCGAGACGGGTGTCTTGCGTCGAACGTCCACCTGGTGGACGCAAGACGCAAGACCCCCCGATAATCGCGGCGATGCTCTTTCGCGCTGCGGAGCTGAAGGCGATCGAGGCCGGCGAGATCGACCTCGCGTTTCGCCGCTGGGAGCGCCCGCGGCTGCGCGAAGGCACGCACATGCGCACGAAGATCGGCCTTGTCGAGGTGACGGCGGTCGAGCCGATCGCGGTCGAGAAGATCAGCGCCGGCGACGCGCGGCGTGCCGGCGCCGGCACGTGCGACGAGCTCATCGCACGCCTCGACAAGCGAAACGCCGACCAGCCGATCTACCGCATCGGACTGCGCTTCGCGGGCGCCGACCCGCGCGTCGCGCTGCGCGAGAACGCCGACCTCACCGACGACGATCTCGACGAGATCACACGCCGACTGGACCGACTCGACCGCGCCCGCGACGAGCCGTGGACGCGCGCGCTGCTGGGGCTCATCGAGCGTCACCCGGAGACGAAGGCGGCGCAGCTGGCCGAGCGGGCAGACCGCGACACGGTCGCCTTCAAACGCGACGTGCGCAAGCTCAAGGAGCTCGGCCTGACGGAGTCGCTGGAGCGCGGCTACCGCATCTCGCCGCGCGGTCGAGCGCTGCTCGCCTACACCCGCGCGTAGCAGGTCTGTCCAGCCACCGAGCGACGGAAGGGGATTTCGACACATGCCGCTGCTCTGTCGAACATCGGTAACAACACCCCCACGCGCGGGTGAGGTTGGGTTGTATGGAGACCATGCCGACGACGTCAGCGCTGCTCTTTCCTGGACAGGGCAGCCATTCCGAGGGCATGCACGCGCCCTTCGAAGACCATCCGCTGCTCAAGCGCGGAATCGAGCTGCTCGGGTTTGACCCGTTTCGCAGCCTCTCGGAGGGAACGCGCACGCAGCAGCCCGCGCTGTTTCTGTGCTCGATGGCGCAGTGGGCATCGCGTGAGGACCACGAGACCGATCCGCTCGCCGCGGCCGGCCACTCGCTCGGCGAGTACGCCGCGCTGACGGCCGCCGGCGCGATCGACTTCGAGGACGGCGTGCGGCTCGTCCGCGCCCGCGCGCAGGCCATGGCCGACGCCGCCGCCCGCGAGCCCGGCGGCATGGTCGCGATGCTCGGCGGCGACCGCGACGACGTCTACGAGCTCGCCGCCGACCTCGGGCTGTCGCTCGCCAACGACAACGCGCCCGGCCAGATCGTGCTCTCCGGCCACATGCGCGCCGTCGACGCCGCCGTGCGCCGCAGCGCCGACATCGGCTGCCGCGCGCGCAAGCTCGACGTCGCCGGCGCGTTCCATTCGCCGCTCATGGCGCCCGCCGCCGACGCGCTGCGCGCGGCGCTGGACAACACGCCGATCCAGGAGCCGGTCTTTCCCGTCCTCTCCAACGGCAGCACGCGCCCCTTCGAGGACATCCGGGCGGAGCTCGCAGAGAATCTCCTCAAGCCGGTGCGCTGGCGCGAGATCCTGCTCGAGCTGCAGGCGATGGGCGCGACGGAGTACACCGAGTGCGGGCCGGGCAGCGTGCTGCGTGGGCTCGTGAAGCGCACCCTGCGGGCGGCTGCATGACCGCACGTCAGCGCTCGACGCGTGTCCCCGAGCAGTCTGCAGGTGCGACGCGATGAGGGCCGGCGTGATCGGAATCGGCTCGGCGCTGCCCGAGCAGATCATCACCAACAAGCAGTTCGAGTCCTACCTCGACACGACCGACGCGTGGATCGTGCGCCGCACCGGGATCCGTGAGCGGCGCCATCTCAACGGGTCGGTGACGCTGACCGACCTCGCGCTCGAGGCGTGTGAGGCCGCGCTGGTCGACGCCGGCCGCGCGGCGAGCGACATCGACCACATCATCGTCGCGACGTTCACGCCCGACCGGCTCATGCCCGGCCTCGCGCCGCGCCTGGCCAAGCTGCTCGGCACGGACGGCGCGGGCGCGATCGACGTCAATG
The DNA here is from genome assembly GCA_035942495.1 of Solirubrobacteraceae bacterium. Classification (GTDB taxonomy): domain Bacteria; phylum Actinomycetota; class Thermoleophilia; order Solirubrobacterales; family Solirubrobacteraceae; genus CADCVQ01. Next base: position 7,490 of record DASZDB010000451.1, on the reverse strand, counting down.
CCGCCTGCGCGGGCTTTCTCTACGGGCTCGACCAGGCGTCGGCGCTCATCGAGTCCGGGCGCGTGAAGTGCGCCCTCGTCGTGGGGGCGGAGGCATTGAGCCGCGTCACGGATCCCAACGACCGTGGCACGGCGATCCTCTTCGCCGACGGCGCCGCGGCGGTCGTCGTCGAGGCCGGTGAGTTCGAGTTCGGCTGCTCGCCGTTCGTGCTCGCCTCCGACGGCGAGCACGGCGACCTGCTCTATGCCAACCGCGACGAGCGGCTGCTGCGGATGGAGGGCCAGGAGGTCTACCGCCACGCGGTCGAGCGCATGGTCGAGGCGACGCGCGAGGCGCTGCAGATCGCCGGCATGACCGTCGACGACATCGACCTGCTCATCGTCCACCAGGCCAACCAGCGCATCATCGACGCGGCCGGGCGGCGCCTCGGCGTCCCCGAGGAGAAGCTCTTCGCCAACGTCGACATCGTCGCCAACACGTCGGGCGCGTCGATCCCGCTCGCGCTGCACCACGCCGAGCTGGCCGGCCGCCTCAAGCCCGGCGACGTCGTCGCGCTGGCGGCGTTCGGCGGCGGCTTCGTGTGGGGCGCGGGCATCGTGCGCTGGAAGGAGCATGTCCATGCCAGTGCCTGACGGGGGCGTCGCGCTCGTGACCGGCGGCTCGCGCGGCATCGGCGCGGCGATCGCCGAGCGCCTGAAGGCCGACGGCCTGACGGTCATCACGCTCGGGCGCACGAGCGGCGACGTGCAGGCCGACGTCGGCGACTCCGCCTCGGTGGGGGACGCCTTCGCCGACGTTCGCGAGCGCTTCGGCCCGGTGCTCGTGCTCGTCAACAACGCCGGCGAACGCCAGGACGGACTGGCGATCCGCATGAAGGCCGACCAGTGGGAGTCCGTGATCGACACGAACCTCAACGGCGCCTTTCACTGCATCCGCCAGGGCCTGGACGACATGCTCGGCGCACGCTGGGGGCGGATCGTGAACATCTCGTCGGTCGTCGCGGAGCGCGCGAATCCCGGCCAGAGCAACTACGGCGCCGCGAAGGCCGGGATGCTGTCGCTGACGCGCACGATCGCGCGCGAAATGGCCCGCAAGGGCATCACCTGCAACGCGGTGACGCCGGGCGTCATCGAGACCGACATGACCGTCGGTGTCGCAGACAAGCTGCTGGCCGGCGTACCCGCCGGCCGCATCGGGCGCCCTGAAGAGGTCGCCCACGCCGTCTCCTTTCTCTGTTCGGACGGAGCGGCATACGTAAACGGGGCCACCCTCGCCGTCGACGGCGCGCTGGCCGCATGAGAGGAGCACAGACATGGCTGCTGTAACCGAAAACGACGTCCTGGAAGAGATTCGCGACCAGCTCGAGGCGATCAAGGTCCCCGGCGCGCGCGAGGCGACGCCCGAGAACACCTGGTCCGAGCTCGACGTCGACTCGCTGGACCTCGTCGAGCTCGTCAAGGCGCTCGAGGACCGCTTCAACATCACGATCTCCGACGACGATCTCAAGCCGATCGAGGCCGTCGGCGACGCCATCGCGCTGACGATGCGTCTCGTCGAGGCTGAAGAGGGTGCGCCTGCATGAGCGACTGGGCGTCCCCCCACATCGAGATCGCGATCACCGGCCGCGGTGTCGTCTCGTCGATCGGCGAGGGGGCGGACGCGTTCGTCGACGCATTGCTCGAGCGCCGCTCCGGCATCGTCGACGGGTTGGCCCCGTGCTCTGAGTTTGACCCCGAGACGGCGATGGGCCCGAAGGTCGCGCGTCGCTCGGACCGCTACACGCAGCTGGCGTTCGCCGCTGCCGTGCAGGCGGCCGAGGAGGCCGGCCTGCCCGGTGACATCGACCTCGAGCGCCTGGCGATCCTCGTCGGCACCGGCGTCGGCGGGCTGAAGACGCTCGAAGACGAGTGCCGCGAGTTCGTCAAGGGCGGCGAGCGCGCCGTGTCGCCGCACTTCGTGACGATGATGATGCCCAACGCGGCCGCCGGCGCGATCGCGATGGAGCTCGGCGCGCACGGCCCCGGCTTCAGCGTCTCGTCGGCCTGTGCGACGGGCAGCCACGCGATCGGCGAGGCCAAGCGGATGCTCGAGCGCGGCGAGGCGGACGTCGTCGTCGCGGGGGGCACCGAGGCCGCGATCACGCCGCTGTGCGTGGCGGCCTTCAAGCGGATGGGGGCGCTGTCGCGCGAGGGCATCTCGCGCCCGTTCGACGCCAAGCGCGACGGCTTCGTCATGGGCGAGGGCGCCGGCGTGATCGTGATGGAGCGCAAGGAGCACGCCGAAGCGCGCGGCGCGAAGATCCTCGGCTACGTCGCGGGCTACGGCGCGTCCAACGACGCATTTCACATGACGCAGCCCGACAAGGAGGGCCGCGGCGCGGAGAAGGCGATGCGGGCGGCCCTGTCGGACGCGCAGGCGACCGCCGAGGACGTCGGCTACATCAACGCCCACGGCACGTCGACGCCGTTCAACGACCGCATCGAGACGCGCGCGATCCACTCGATCTTCGACGGCAGCTCGCCGCCGGTGTCGAGCACGAAGTCGGCGATCGGGCACCTGCTCGGCGCGGCCGGCGCGGTCGAGGCGCTCGCCGTGATCGGCGCGCTGCAGCGCGGGCTGCTGCCGCCGACGCTGAACTTCCAGGATGTCGATCCCGACTGCGACCTCGACTACATCCCCGACGGGCCGCGCGAGGCGCCGGGTCTTACAGTGGCGATGTCGAACTCGTTCGGCTTCGGCGGCCAGAACGCCTGCCTGGTGTTCCGGAAGGCCACGTGACGACAGCGGGAGGAAGCGCGGTGACGCCGGACGCGACGGTCGGAAGCGGTAACGGGGCGGGGTCGGTCGAGGTCGTCTCCGAGCCCGCGATTCCGGCGCGCGCGCGGATCGACCTGCTCTGCGACCCGGGCACGTTTCACCCCATGCGCAGCGACTCCGGGGACGGCGTCATCTGCGGCAGCGGGCGCGTCGGCGGCCGAGCGGTCTACGTCTGGGCGCAGAACGTCAAGCACAAGGGCGGCTCGCTCGGCCAGGCCGGCGGGGCGACGATCGTCTCGACGATCGAGGCCGCCAACAAGGCCGGCGCGCCGGTCGTCGGGTTCCTGCACTCGGGCGGCGCGCGCCTGCAGGAGGGCGTCGGCGCGCTCGGCGCGTACGCGTCGATCTTCCGCGCGACGTCGCGCGCGCGGGTGCCGCAGATCAGCGTCATCTGCGGGCCGTGCGCGGGCGGCGCGGCGTACTCGCCGTCGCTCGGCACGCTCGTGATGATGGTCGGCGAGGAGGCCCAGATGTTCCTCACGGGCCCGCGGGTCATCGCGAAGGTCACGCGCGAGGTCGTCACGGGCATCGAGCTCGGCGGCCCACGCGTGCACCGCAAGTCCGGCGTCTCGCACATCGAGGCCGACGACGACGCCGCCGCCTCGGCGCTCATCCGCCAGGCACTCTCCTACTTCCCCGGCACGCCCGGCGGCCCGCTGCCCTACCGCGACCCGCTCGACCCACTGCCGGGCAACCCCGCCGCCGTGATCCCGACGAACAAGCGCCTCGTCTACGACGTGCGCGGCGTCATCGGCCACCTGCTCGACGGCGGCGAGTTCCTCGAGCTCAGCAAGCGCTACGCGAAGAACATGGTCATCGGCTTCGGCCGGATCGAGGGCCATCCGGTCGGCGTGATCGCCAACCAGGCCCGCTATCTCGGCGGGGTGCTCGATGCCGCGGCGTCGGACAAGGGCGCCTGGTTCGTGAACATGTGCGACAAGTACCGGATCCCGTTGATCGTGCTGTCGGACACGCCCGGCTACCGGCCCGGCGTGCGCCAGGAGCGCGAGGCGGTCCTGCGCCGCGGGGCCGAGCTGCTGCGCGCGTTCTCGGTCTGCGAGATGCCGCGCGTGACAGTGACCATGCGCCAGGCGTACGGTGGTGCCTACATCGTCATGAACTGCCGCGACCTCGGCCACGACCTGACCCTCGCCTGGCCCAACGCCACGATCGGCGTCATGGGCGCGCCGCAGGCGGTCGAGATCGTCCACCGCCGCGAGCTGGAGGCGGGCGCCGATCCCGTCGCGCTGGCCGCCGCCTACGAGGAGCAGCACCTGCCGGTCGCGATCGCCGCGAAGGCGGGGTACATCGACGAGATCGTGCCCCCGGAGAAGACGCGTGAGCGGATCGCCGCCCACTTCGAAGCCCGCCGATAGCCCGGCGGCGCCCGACTCCTCCGGCGCGCTCGCGCCGCGCAACGCGACCGAGGACGCGATCCTCGAGGCGGCTCGCGAGCTGCTGAGCGAGGGCTCGCACGAGCAGGTCACGATCGACACGATCGCCCGCCGGGCGTTCGTGTCGCGCACGACGGTCTACTTCTACTTCGAGAACAAGCGCGCGGTGATGGACCGCCTGATCCAGCAGGCGTTCGCGGACATGGACGACGCCGCGTCGCCCTACTTCGAGGGCGCCGGCGATCCGCGGATGGAGCTGGCGTTGGGCTTGGCGCGGTTCGTGGGGGTCGTCAACCGCAACGGACCGATCCTCATGCTCGCCGCGCACCTGTACGGCTCCGACGAGCACATGCCGTCGCAGTGGGAGCCCTACGTCAACCGCTTCATCGCGGGGGCGGAGGCGCGGATCGCGCGCGATCAGCTGCGCGGTCAGGCGCCCGGCGACATCCCGGCGCGGGTGGCGGCGCAGGCGCTCTGCGCGATGGTCGAGCGCCACCTGACGATCGAGGTCATCCGCAACGGGCGCGACATGCGCGAGGCCGTGCGGCAGCTGACCGAGCTGTGGTTTCGGGCGGTGTACGCGGGCGGCAGTTCGCCGGGCGCCGCCTCCGCGTAACCCGGGTCAGAACGCGGCCAGCCGCCGTCGCACGTCATCGCCGAGCGCCGGCATGGCGAGCGCATCCGCCCGCTGTTGTGCCCGCTGCAGGACCTCACGCGCGGCCTCGCGCTCGCCGCGCGCGCCGAGCGCCTCGCCGAGGCGCATCAGCGCGAGGGCGGCGTGGGGCCCGGCGTCCGCGCGGTCGTTCTCCGCCACGGCGCGCCGCAACCGCACCTCGGCCTCGTCGTGGCGCCCGAGCAGGCCGGCGAGGCGCCCGACGTAGAGCTCGTTGGATCCCAGGCACCCGACAGCGCGGGCGATGAGCGGAAACAGGGCCGCGTGCGGCTCGAGCAGCGCGTACAGCGCGGCCCCCGCCTCGACGTCGCCCACCTGCACCGCGGCTTCGGCGAGGATCGAGGCGGCGTGCCAGTTGACGTCCATCGTCAGCGCGATCGCGCCGTCGCGGGCGAGCTCGGCGACCAGGCGCCGGGCGTCCTCGATCGCTCCGGTCTCGGCGTCGAGCAGCGCCAGGTGGACGCGCCATCCGTTGGCGGCGGGCGAAGCGGCGCCTTCGGCGACGAGGCGCGCGCGGTCGATCTCGTCGATGCGCCGCTGGGTGAACTGGGTGTGCTCGCGCTGGATCCCGACGAACAGCGGGCCGTTGGGATCGTCGGCCTGGCGCGCGAGCGCGAGCGCCCGTTCGGCCAGCTCGTCCGCCGCGCGCCAGCGGCCGGTCAGCATCGCCAGCGTGCCGCGCCACAGCGGCACGTACCAGCCGAAGTGCGGGAGCGCGACGGCCTCGGCAAGCGCCTCATACGCGTCGATCTCCGCCGACGCCTCTGTGACGCGGCCGAGCTCGAGCAGGTCGACGACCCGCCAGTTGCGCCCCTGCAGCACCGCTGCGCGATCGCCCGCCGCCTCGGCGGCGGCGACCATCTCGCCGGCCACGGCCAGCCGCTCGTGGGCGTGGTGCGGGCTCCACAGCGCGACGCGATGGGCGTTCAGCGCCGCCGCCAGCGCGGCGGCGTCATCCGTGCTGCGTGCCCGCTCGACGGCGAGCGCGCCGAGCTCGCGCGCCCGATCCGGGTCGCTGTAGTACAGCTCGACCGACAGCCGCGCGAGCAGCCGGGCACGCGTCGCGCCATCGCCGGCGGGCACGGCCGCCAGCGCCTCCTCGAGCAGCCGCACGGTGGCGGCGTCGGCGGCGGCGATGACGACCGCCGTCCCGCCGTGGCCGAGGGCCGCGCGGGCAAGGCGTGGCGCGTCGTTGTCGGTGCGGGCGAGCGCAGCGGCCTCGGCAAACGCAGCGCGGGCGCGTCCGCCGCGCCCGGCGCGATCGCTGGCGTGGCCGAGCTCGAGCAGGAGCTCTGCGCGTTCGCGCGCCGCCCCGCCTGACCGCGCGGCCAGCGCCGCCTCGAGGTGCGCTGCCGCTTCGGCGTGAGCCAGGGCGGCGCTGGCCTCGTGCGCGGCGGCCACCTCCCACGTCGCGAGTCGGTCGTCGCCGGCCAGCGGCCCGGCACCGCGCAGGTGACGGACGACGGCTCCGGCGCCGGCCCCGCCGTCGTCGTGCCGGTCGGCGAGAACGTCGGCGACTCGGAGGTGCAGCCGCGCGCGCCGCGACGCCGGCAGCCCGTGGACGATCGCCTCGCTGACGAGCGCGTGCGCGAACGCGAAGCGCCCGCGCCGGTCGCTCGGCACGACGAGCGCCGCGTCGATCGCCGCGTCGAGCGCCTCGAGCACCTCGACGACGGGCCGGTCGTCGACGCGGCCGAGCAGGCTCACGTCGAACTCGACCCCGCAGACCGCTGCCACCTCGAGCGCGCGCACGGCCGGCGGATCGAGCCGCGCCAGGCGGCGGGCGATCATGTCGCGGACGCCCGCCGGGGGACCCGCGATGTCAGCGGTGTCCTGGCCGGCGCGCAGGAGCTCTCCGAGGAACAACGGGTTGCCTCCGCTGCGCGTGCGATAGCGCTGCGCGGACTCCTGGTCGGGGCTCCCGCCGCGCCGCGCGATCAGGGCCGCCACCGCACCCTCGTCGAGGCCGGCGAGTGCGACGTCGACGACCGGCCCCTCGCGGCGCAGTTCGGCCAGCGTCTCTGCGGCCGCCGCCCCGATCTCGTCCGGCCGCGCGTTGAGGACGACGAGCAGCCGGCGGCGCGGCGCGGACCGGGCGAGGTGGCGCAGCAGCAGCAGCGAATCCGCGTCGGCCCAGTGCACGTCGTCGAGCACGAGCAGCAGCGGCCGGCGCGCGGCGACGTCGTCGAGCATGGCCCGCACGAGGTCGAACGCGAGGTAGCGCTCGCGCGGCCCTCCGGCCGCCGCCTGCGCCGCGCTGCGCGCCGGCAGCACGCGGGCCAGCGCCCCGTCGTGCGCGGTCAGCCAGCGGTCGGCGTCACCGCGCGGCAGCGCGTCGAGCAGCCGCTCCAGCGCCTCGATCCACGGCTGGAAGGGCACGAGCGCGTGCTCGTCGCTGCGCCCGAGCAGCACCACGCCGCCCTGCGCGTGCGCGCGCCGGGCGAGCTCAGCCGCCAGCGTCGTCTTGCCGATGCCCGCCTCGCCCGTGACGATCGCGAAGCGCTGCGCTCCCGCCACGGCGTCCGCCCACGCCTGCTCGAGCCGCGCCAGCGCCGGCTCGCGGCCCGCCGGGTGCTCCGCGGCGGCGAGCGCGGCCGGCAGCGGCG
>DASZDB010000450.1:0-6039 GCA_035942495.1 Solirubrobacteraceae bacterium | reverse complement strand
CGAGCTCGTCGGTGGCGACGAGGTCGCCGGTCCGGTGCGCGCGCCGCGCCGCTCGGAGCGCTACCCGTCGCTCATCCGCGTCGACACGATCAACGGCCGCGCGGCCGACGAGGTCGCCGAGGGCACGAAGTACGACGACCTCACGTGCGGCTGGGCGACCGAGCGCATCGCGCTCGACGACGCCGATCCGACCCTGAAGGCGATCGAGTGGCTCACGCCGTTCGGCCGCGGCTCACGCGTCGTCATCGTCGGCGGCGCGCGCTCCGGCAAGACCGAGGCGCTGCGCCGCCTGTCCGCCGCGCTGGCCGCGCAGAAGGACCTCGAGGTGAGCGTCGTGCTCGCCGGCGTACGCCCGGAGGAGATCGGCGACTGGAAGCTCGGCGAGCTGCAGCCGGTCGTCGAGCTCGGCCTCAGCGCCGCGCCGGACACCCAGGCGCAGGCGATCGAGCGCGCGGTCGAGACCGGCCGCCGCGTCGCCGCCCGCGGCGGGCACGCCGTGATCCTGATCGACACGCTCGAGCACGTACCCGCGCCGCACGCGCGCCGCATCCTGGCGGCCGCCCGCAACATCATCGACGGCGGCTCGCTGACGATCGTCGCGACCGCAGCCTCGCCGCTGGGCGGCGAGACGACCGTCATCGCGCTCGACGCCAAGCTCGCGGCCAGCGGGCGGATCCCGGCGATCGACCTGCCCGCGAGCGCGACGCTGCGCGCGGAGCTGCTCGTCGGCGCCAAGGGCGCCGAGGCGATCTCCGATGCGCGCGCCGCGGCGCTCGTCGGCTGAGGCTAGGCCCCGAGCTCCTCGAAGCCAAGCTGGCCCGTCGGCGGGCGCCCGTCGCGGCGCACGCCGGTCCGAGCCCAATGCTCGTTGATCTCGGACGCCTTGACGTGGCGCCACGTGATGCCGCGCTCGATCGGCGCGACCTCGAAGCCGCCGCCCGCGGCGACGCCGCGGACCGTGGCATGGAAGACCCGTCCGCGCTTGTTGACGAGGACGAGGTCACCGGGCTGGATCGAGCGCGTGCGCACGGGCAGGACATGCTGCCCGACGCGCCGGACGGCAGAGGTGCTAGCGCGGCACGTAGGCGACCCGGTCCCAGGAGGGCTCGGGGGACAGCTCGATCGCCTCGCCGTCGCGCTCCGGCTGAACGTAGCCGAAGGTGTGGGAGTCGGCGCAGAACGCGATGTCGAGCTCGCCTTCCTTCACGCGCTGATCCAGCCACGCGGAGCGGAAGACCAAGCGGCGCAGCCAGTGCACGAGCGAGCGGTCGGAGGGCCCGCAGAGCTCGGGCCAGCAGTCGTTGACGTGCTCGCCGAGGCCGGAGGCAGGCGCCTGGATCTCGCCGTTGACAGACAGGTTGACGAGGTCGTCGAGCTCGTTCTCGGCGAGGCGTCCGTGAACGAAGCCCAGCTTGAGGGCGGCCTGCTCGCAACGCTCGCTGAAGTCGCGCTCGTTGAAGGTGAAGCGCAGCTCCCCATACTCAAGGACGAAGTCCTCCCCCGAGTCATAGTTGCCGCGTCGCTGTGTCTCGTCCATGACGCGTCGGCATCGTAGGCGCGACTCCTGCCGCCGAGAGCGGGTGCACGCGAACTTGCACCCCGACCGGCAGGCGGGCCTCGAACGGCCTGGCCTCCGCGTGCGGGCGACGCCGCAGAGGGGGTTCTCGCGATTGTGTCCATATGCGGGACGAAACGTCGCGGACCCCGAAGGGCAGGGGCGTCGGCGGCGCACCGACACCCGGATATGTGCCGGCGGGGGCGAATGTTCGGTCTCTCGTGACTCAGACAGGCATGAACGACGACCCATCCACGATCCTGCTGGTCGAGGACGACGGCGCGACGCGCACGTTCCTCGCCGACAACCTCGCCGCCGACGGCTACGACCTGCTCGTCGCCGACTGCGCCTCGATCGGCCTGAGCCTGCTCGAGCGCAAGTTCCCCGACCTGGCGCTCGTCGACGTCGGGTTGCCCGACGGCAGCGGCTTTGACCTGCTGCGCCGCGTGCGCAGCGCCGACGGCGTCGCCAGCCGCGTGAACCCGGACATGCCCCTCATGGTCATCAGCGGCCGGGCGACGGAGCTCGACCGGGTGCGCGGCTTCGACCGGGGCGCCGACGACTACGTCTGCAAGCCCTTCTCCTACCCCGAGCTGCGAGGGCGGGTGGCCGCGCTGCTGCGCCGGTCAGACCATCGCCCCTCGCGCGGGCGCCTGCGCGCGGGCCCGCTCGAGGTCGACCCGCCGTCGCGCGAGGTCCGCCTGCACGGCGATCGGATTGCCCTGTCGCAGAAGGAGTTCGCGCTGCTGCGCACGCTCGTCTCCGATCCGAGCCGGGTCTTCACCAAGGAGGAGCTGCTGCGCACGATCTGGGGCTACCGCTCGATCGGCTCGACGCGGACGCTGGACTCGCACGCCTGCCGGCTGCGCCACAAGCTCGGCACCCACGGCGACCGCTACGTCATCAACGTCTGGGGCGTGGGGTACCGACTCGTGGACGCGCCGATGGCAGGGGAGGGGGCCGTTGCGCAGCTGCGGCTGACCGCCTGAGCGCTCAGCAGCCGCCTCCGCCGTCGCCGCCGCCGCAGCCACCACCGTCCCAGCCGCTGCCCGATCCATACACGATCGGCCCGCTGTGGTGATAGGGGCTGGCGCTGCCGTACATGCCGCCGTACTCGCCGGCCTTCTCGTCGTGGAAGGACTGGCTCTCGAGGGCCAGCTGACGCTGGACGCGGCGATGCTCGCGCCAGGTGCTGAACCATCCGCGCTTGGGCTGCTGTGGCTGAGTCATGGTGCGGTCCTCCTGGTCGGTCGTGCAGTGCCCGCATGATCCGATCCGCGGTGGCGCGGCCGCTACGCCACTCCGCCCGCGTCGGACCGACCGCGCGACGACCGAGCCGTCGTCGCTCCGACGCCCGGCCGACTCGCCCGCGGCACGCGGCGCGCTGACCATCCCGCGCGCCCGGCCGACGCCGAGGGGGCGAACTTCCGCGTGCCCGCGCCTCGTACATGCGCATGGACACGAGCATCCTCTCCTGGGCGCTTGCGGCGGGCGGCCTCGGGGCGGCCGCGCTCGGCGCATTCGAGCTGCGGCGCCGCCGCGAGATGGTCGCGCGCGCGTGTCACGAGCTGCGCGGGCCGCTGACGGCGGTGCGCCTGAGCCTCGCGACGATGCAACGCCGCGCGGAGGCGCCGGCCGAGCGCCTGGCCGTCCTCGACCGCGAGCTGCGCCGCGCCGGACTGGCGCTCGACGACTTCGCGGCGGCGCGCAGCGGGCGCCGGATCCTCGATCGTGAGGAGGTCGTGGCGATCGACGAGCTGCTCGAGGAGCAGTTCCACAGCTGGGAGGCGGTGGCGGAGGCGTTCGACAGCCGGCTGATGCTCGGCCCCGGCCTGGCGGGCGGGATGGTCGTCGGCGACCGCCTGCGCCTCGCCCAGGCGATCTCGAACCTCGTCGCCAACGCGCTCGAGCACGCTCCCGGGCGCATCGAGCTCGCGGCACGGCACGTGGCCCCGCAGCACGTGCGCATCGAGGTCGTCGATGCCGGACCCGGGCTGCCGGTCCCGCTGGCGGACCTCGTGCGTCGCGCGCGGGGCGGCCGCGGACGCAACGGCCGCGGCCGCGGTCTGGCGATCGCGGCGCAGATCGCCGAGCGTCACCGCGGTCGGCTGGTTGGCGCAGCCTCGCCGGAGGGCAGCCGGATCGGCGTCGAGCTGCCGCTCGTACGCCGCGCACCGCCATGAGCCGGCGTCGCCGCGCACTGCTGCTGGCGGGCCTGGCCCTCGTCCTCGGCGGACTCGCCGCGTTCAACGTGGCCGGCCGCGAAGCCGCGCTCGAGCGCCGTGTCGGCGGGCTCGTCGACGTCGTCGTGGCGCGCCAGCCGATCGCTGCCGGCGAGCGGCTCGCTCCACGCGCGCTGGCGATCCGCCGCGTGCCGAGCCGATTCGCGCCCGCGGGCACGACGGGTTCGCCGCGGGCGTTCCTCGGCCGGCGCGCGGCCGTCGACATCCCGGCCGACACCGACCTGACCGCGGGATTCATCGTGCGCGACGACGCGGGCCCGGCGGGGCCGGACGTGCGGCGCGGCGAGCGCGTCGCCGAGATCGTCGCGCTCGGCTCGCCGGAGCTCGTCATTCCCGGCAGCCGCGTCGACGTGCTGGTGACACCGGAGCCGCCCGGCGGCGGGAGCGGTGAGGCCGTGCTGGCGCTCGAGAACGTCGAGGTGATCGTGGCGAGCGCGGTCTCTGCCGAGGACGCCGCCGCGAGCAAGGGCGCCGCGCCCGGCCCGCGCGTCGCGGCGTCCCTGCGCGTCACGCTGCGCCAGGCGGTCTATCTCGCCGCCGCCCAGGACTTCGCCCGCGAACTGCGGCTGCTGCCGCGCGCGAGCGGCGATCGCGAGCGGGGACGAGCGGGCATGCGGATGGGGGCGGGGCTGCCGTAGCGGATGCGGTCGCGGCGCCGGCGCCGACGCCGCGCGCACGGGCTCAGCCTCCGCAACTCTCGCGGGGGGGCGAACACCGCGGTCCCCCGGGCTCTGACAGGTGTGGATCCCGCTTCCGATCGCGGCTACGACGACGCGCTGGACAGCCTCGCCGACGCGCTGCGCGACCGCCTGCTGCTCGAGGCGGCCACGCGAGCAGACGGCGACGGCGACCTGCATGAGCGCATCCGGTCGCTCGTCGATCGCGAGGCCGGGCTGCTCGACGACGAGGCCCGCGCGCGCCTCGTCGCGCGCGTCGCGGAGCGCTCGTTCGGGCTCGGCCCGCTCGAAGCACTGCTCGGCGATCCCTCCGTCGACGAGGTCATGGTCAACGGGCCGGGCCACGTCTGGGTCGAGCGCGGCGGCCGGATCGAGCCCACCGGCGTGAGCTTCGACAGCGAAGCTGACCTGCGCCACGCGATCGAGCGGATCCTCGCACCGCTCGGCCGGCGCGTCGACGAGGCCGAGCCGCTGTGCGACGCAAGGCTGCCGGACGGCTCGCGGGTGAACGTCGTCGTCGCGCCGCTCGCGCTCGACGGGCCGGTGCTGACGATTCGCCGCTTTCACCCGCGCGGGTTCGGCCCCGACGACCTCGTCGCCAACGGCACCTGGGCGACGCCGCTGCGCGACCTGCTGCAGTGCGCCGTGCTCGCGCGCTGCAATGTGCTGATCAGCGGCGGCACGGGCTCGGGGAAGACGACGACCCTGAACGCCCTGACGGAGTTCATCGGCGACGGCGAACGGATCGTGACCGTGGAGGACGCGGCCGAGCTGCGCCTGCGCCACGCCCACGTGGTGAGGCTCGAGGCGAGGCCCGCGTCGCTGGAGGGACGCGGCGAGGTGACCGTGCGACGGCTCGTGCGCAACGCGCTGCGGATGCGCCCTGACCGGATCGTCGTGGGCGAGGTACGTGGCGCGGAGGCGCTGGACATGCTCAGCGCGATGTCCAGCGGTCACGACGGCTCGCTGTCGACCGTCCACGCCGGGTCGCCCGAGGAGGCGCTGCGGCGCGTCGAGACGCTCGCGCTCATGGCCGGCCTCGGGCTGCCGCACGAGGCGATCCGTGCGCAGGTCGCGGGCGCGCTGGACCTCGTCGTCCACCAGGCGCGGATGTCCGACGGCACGCGGCGCGTCGTCGCCGTCAGCGAGGTCGTGCGCGTCGCCGGCGGGGCGGCCACGCGTGAGCTGTACGCGCTGCGCGACGGTCGGCCGACCTGGCGCGCGCCGCTCGGCGAGACGCTCGCCGCTCGGCTGGCGGCGGCGCAGCCGCAGCCGCAGCCGAGGGCGGCCTGATGAGCCCGGCCGTGCTGATGGCCGGGCTCGCCGCGGCGTGCGCGCTGCTGGCGGCGTGGGAGGCGATCGCTGCGGCCGAGCAGGAGCGCCTCGTACAGGCCGCCCGGCGCTGGTGCGCGCCCGCGCTCGACGTCCTGCGCTCCGGGCGCGAGCCGACAAGCCCCGAGCGACTCCGGCTTCTGGTGCTCGGCGCGCTGGCGCTGCTCGGCGCCGGCTGGCTCGTGGCGGGGCCGTGGACCGGGCTGGGGCTGGCGGCGACGGCGCCGTGGAC
>DASZDB010000449.1:0-1556 GCA_035942495.1 Solirubrobacteraceae bacterium | reverse complement strand
GCCGAGCACGGCCACGGCGGCCTGCGGCTCGTCGACAACGGCGGCGTGCACCGCCGGTCGCCCGACCTCGTGGCGCTCGAGGAGGTGCGCGCTTACCACCTCGTCCCGCGCGGCGCCTCGAAGGCCAACGCCGTGGCGCTGCACATGCGCGCCCGCGGGTTCCGAGCGCAGGACGTCATCGCCGTGGGCGACTCCCGCGAGGACATGGAGACCGCGACCAACGTCGGCACCTTCTGGTTCGTCGCCAATGCCGTCGCACGCGACCCGACGCTGCAGGCCGCGACAGGCGCGCGCACGAACGTCCGCGTCGCCGACGGGTCCTACGGGGCCGGCGTCTACGAGGCGGTCGTCACGACTCTGGCCGAGCGCTGACAGCGCGCAGCTTGGCCCACAGCGCGGCCCACGAACCGGGCGGCGGACGCCGGCGCCAGCGGGCGGGCGGCGGCACCGTCGTGCGCACGAGCGCGATCCACTCGTCGAGCGGAAGCTCGCCGGAGATGAGCTGCGCGAGGCCCTCCGTGACCGTCGCCTCGAGGCCGGCGTTGCGCAGCGCCCGCGCCAGCAGCGGCACCGTGTCGAGCGCCTCGACAGCCTGCCCGATGCGCTCGGGGATCTCGGCCGCCGGCACGCCGGCCGCGAGCAGCTCCCCCGCACGCCGGTTGCGGCTCTGCGGCGCGAGCACTGTCGCCACGAGGTCGCCCGTGCCCGCGAGGCCGAGCATCGACTCCGGCCGCGCGCCCTGCGCCTCGCTGTAGCGCCAGACCTCGGCGAAGATGTGCCCTGCCGCGGCGCCGGCCGCGTTGAGCCCCTGGGCCTCGGTGGCTCCTGCCGCGAGCCCGGCAGCGTTCTTCGCGGCGCCCGCGAGCTCCACGCCGATGGGGTCGTTGGAGCGCTCGCACACGACGCCGGCGCGGATGAAGACGCCGGCGATCGTGTTGGCCAGCTCCTCGTTCGTCGAGGCCGCGACGAGCGCGGCGCCCTCGCTGACCATCTCGCGCGCGTGGGCGGGCCCGCCGACGCACGCCACGCGCGCCTCGCCGAAGCGCTCGCGCAGCAGCACGGTCGGCGCGCTGCCGTCGGGCGGCGTCAGCCCCTTGGCCAGTGAGATCACCGCCGTGCGGGAGCCCAGCCCCGACTTCTTCAGCCCGCGGATCGTCGCGCCGAGGCCGTCCGACGGCACGCCGAGGAAGACGTAGTCCGCGCGCCCGAGGCCGGCGTCGACACTTTCCACGCGCAGCTCTCGGGGGAACTCGACGCCGGGGAGGTAGACGAGGTTCTCGCGGTCCTCCTGCAGCCGCCGCGACTGCTCACCGGTGCGCGTCTGCAGCGTCGTGCGCAGCCCGCCCCGCGAGAGCAGCACTGCCACGGCGGTCCCGAACGACCCCGCGCCGACCACCGCCGCGCGCCGGGCGACGGGCGAGGGCAGCGACAGGCTCGGGAGATGGCGGCCGTCGGGCATCGGCCGCGAGGGTACGCCAGTTCAGGCGCTGCCCCCGCGCGGGCCGGCGTCTTGCCGCCCGTTGAGGCGGCGGCGCTTCGCGCCGGAACTGCATCTC
>DASZDB010000448.1:0-3056 GCA_035942495.1 Solirubrobacteraceae bacterium | reverse complement strand
CGCTGCGCCCCGCAGCGCTGGGCGAGCTCGGCGCCGCCGCGCAGCACGGTGCGCGCCTCGACCCGGTGTCCCGCCCGCCGCAGCGCCGCCCCGAGCTCGACCTGCGTCTGCGCGCGTTCGAGCTGCGCGGGCGACGCGTCGAGGACGTCGAGCGACTCGCGCAGCAGCGCGAGGCCCGTCTTGCCGCCGCGCGCGAGCCCGAGGACCCGCAGGGCACGGCCGATCGGCCGCGCCGAGCCCCAGCGGCGCGCGAGCGCGAGCTCCTCCTCGGCGAGCCGGCGCGCATCCGCGGCC
This sequence comes from Solirubrobacteraceae bacterium, assembly GCA_035942495.1. Taxonomy (GTDB): domain Bacteria; phylum Actinomycetota; class Thermoleophilia; order Solirubrobacterales; family Solirubrobacteraceae; genus CADCVQ01. The sequence continues at coordinate 2,762 of DASZDB010000448.1, read as the reverse complement.
TCGCCCGCAGCCAGCAGCGCGAGCGCGGCCTGCCCGCGCCAGCGCGCCAGCGCCGGGTTGTGAAAGCCGACCGCCTCGAGCGCGCGCCCCGAGCTGACGGCGTCCGCAGCGGCCGCGCGGAAGTCGCCCTCGGCGAGGCGCAGCATGGCGCGCGCCGACAGCAGCGGGAAGACGTCGAAGGACTCCGGCAGGGTGCCGTCGGCCCCAGCCTGCGCCAGTGTCGCCGCCGCCTCGTCGAGCATGCCGCGCTGCACCAGGACCTCGGAGAGCACCCCGAACGCGAGCGGCATGATCATCGCGCGCTGGTCGGGGACGGCCTCGACCGCAGCACGGGCGTCGGCCTCGGCGTCGAGCAGCGCGCCGCCCATGTACAGGATCGATGCCCTGACCATCGAGGCGCCCGAGAAGAGATACACCGCGCCGCGCCTGCGGGCGTCCGCGATCGCCTGATCGACGACGCTCGCCGCGCTCTCGTGGCGATCGGCGTGAAGCAGCGTGGACACCGCTCCCCAGAGGCTCCAGCTCGGCGCGTGCTCCGCGGAAAGTCCGCCCTCCAGCGCCCGCTCGGCGAGCGCGACCGCCTCCTGCAGGCGCTCGCCGCGGAGCATCGCCGCATAGGCCTTCAGCGCGAGCAGCATGAGCCCGCCGCCGTCGGCGGCCTGCACCTCGAGCTGCTCCAACCGCGCCAGCGCCGCCTCGTGCAGCTCGGGTACGCGCAGCGCGGCGGAGAAGAAGTCCGCGCTCAGGCTGCGGTGCAGGGCCGCGTCCTGCGCCGGTGCCTCCGTACGGGCGATCTCGATCTCCCTGACCGCGGCCCGCTCCTGCGAGCGCCAGATGAGACCTCGGGCCAGCGCGTGTCGCAGGGCGGCCCGGCGCGCCGGGTCGCGCACGAGCGCGATGGCGTCGCGCAGGTGCTCGACCGCTTCCGGAGCACCGAGCAGGCCCTCCGACTCCGCCAGCTCGACGAGCACATCGGCGCGGACGGCATCCTCTGGCGGCTCCTCGAGCGCGCGCGCCAAGTACGTCCGCGCGCTGTCGGCGGCGCCCGTCGCCAGCGCGTGGCGCGCGGCCTCGCGCAGGCGTTCGACGCTCGAGGCATCACCGGTCGGGGCTCCGAGCACGAGCTGCGCCGCGACGCGATCGATCGCGGCGCCCCGCTCGTGGAGCACCCCCGCGGCCCGGGCATGCGCCATGCCGCGCTCGGCTTCGGGAATGGCGTCGTAGACGGCCTGGCGGACAAGCGGATGCGCGAAGCGCAGCGAGCCGTCGCGGGCGAGCACCTCCGCACGGATGAGAGCCGCTCCCGCGCGCGTCGCCTGCTCGGCGTCGAGGCCGGCGAGCTGCGGCGCGCAGTCCGCGCACGTGGCGTCGTCGCCGATCACGGCGGCGGCGCGAGCCAGCGCCGTGGCATCGGCCCCGAGCCGCGCCAACTCGAGGCGCACACGCCGCGACACGACCTCTGGCGCGAGCCGGCGGACGTCCTGCGCTTTCGCCGCAGGGCCCGCGCCGGCCAGGGCACCAGCGAGCTCGCGCAGCAGCAGCGGGTTGCCGGCCGTCGCGGCGTGCGCAGCGGCGCTGAGGTCGGCGGCCACGCCGTCCGCGACCCGCTCGCCGAGGATGACCGCGGCCGCGTCGTGCGTCAGCGGGCTCGGCCTGACCGTCAGCGTCGCGGGATCGGCGAGCAGCTCGGCCAGCGCCGGCTCGGACTCCGATTGGAGCGGGCGCACCGTCGCCAGCGCGAGCAGCGGCAGGCCCTCGATGCGGCGCGCGAGGTAGGCCAGCCAGCGCAGCGAGCTGGCATCGGCCCAGTGCAGGTCGTCGATCGCCAGCACGAGCGGCGCGCGCTCGGCGAGGTTCGCGGCAAGCCAGTACAGCCCGTGCATCACCGCGAACGCCGCGTCCGCGTCGGCCGCCGCCGCGGCGCCCGGCGCCGCGCTCAGCAACGGCGCCGCGTGGGCGGCGGCGCCCGACAGCGCGTCGTCGCGCTCTTGCGGCGTGGCCCGCGCAACGGCGCGCTCGAAGAGCTGGCGGGCGACGCCGTAGGGCAGCGTCTGCTCGAGCTCGCTGCCGCGCGCGGTCAGCAGGCGCAGCCCGCCCTGCTCCGCGCGGGCGCGCAGCGCGCGCAGCAGGCTCGTCTTGCCGATGCCGGCGGCGCCCTCGACGACGACGCAGCCGCCCTCGCCGTGGCGCGCGCGGCCCAGCGCCGCATCGAGCGCCGCGAGCTCGGCCTCTCGCTCGAGTAGGGGCGCAGCAACGTGCATATGCCTGCGCAGAGCGTAGAGCGGGCTGCGATCAGCGGGCGAAAAGTCTTCGGACTTTCCTGCGGTGCGCCCACGTCGATCCGCGCGCCTTCCGGACGGAGCATGGCGCCATCGACACACGACTTCAAGGAGCCTCACAGTGCAACCGCATCGCACCACGCAGAACCCGTCGTTTCTCCCGCGTCTCGGGGGATTCGCGTACCGCCGCCGTCGCCTGGTCGTGGTCCTGTGGGTCATCGGCCTCGTCGTCGCGCTCGGCGCATCCTCGAAGCTCGCCGGCGACTGGTCCGCCGACTACGAGACGCCCGGCTCGGACTCGAAGGCCGCCGCCACCCTGATCGGCGAGCGCTTCGAGGAGCGGCGCCCCTACAGCGTCGACATCGTCTGGCAGGCGCGCGACGCCGCCTCCGCGGACGTACGCCAGCGCATCGACGGCGTGCTCGCCAGAGCCCAGCGGCTCGAGGGCATCGGCGACGGCGTCACCACGGCGCAGGCCGAGGT
>DASZDB010000447.1:0-9876 GCA_035942495.1 Solirubrobacteraceae bacterium | reverse complement strand
CCTACGAAGGCCGCAACGTCGTCTCGATGGGCGCGGTCTACCTCGGTCCGGTGGCGCGCTTCCTCGGGCTGCTCGCGATGACGACGGGCGAGGACGAGCGCGCGCTCGGTCACCTCGAGACCGCGCGAGCGGCCGCCGAGCGCATGGGAGCGCGCCCGATCGTGGTTCTGGCCGCGCTCGACGCCGCCGAGGTGCTGGCGCGGCGCGCGGCGCAGGGCGACGCGCAGCGCGGTCGGGCGCTCGTGCAGCGCGCCGCCGGCGAGGCCGCGCAGCTGGGGATGGACGGCGCGCTGGCGCGCGCCGACGCGCTGCTCGCGCGCTTGGAGGACACGCACCGCCCGGCGCGCCGGCCGGGCGCGGTGGCGCCGCGGCGGGCCGTGCTGCGCCGCGAGCAGGACGTGTGGCTGCTGGAGTACGACGGCCGCAGCGCGTGCCTGCACGACGCGAAAGGACTGCACCACCTCGCGACGCTGTTCGAGCGTCCCGGTACGTCGATCGCGTCGCTCGCGCTCGCCGATGCGATCGCACGAGGACACGAACGCGAGGCGAGCGCGGTGGTCGCCTACCGCGCGCAGGTGCGGGAGGTGCGCGAGGAGCTCGCGGAGGCGCAGGCGTTCAACGATCCCGAACGCGTCTCTCGCGCGCGCGAGCAGCTCGAGCTGGTCGCCGCCGAGGTCGAGCAGGCCGGCGAGGCGACGAGCGCGGCGAGCGAGCGCGCGCGGATCAACGTCACGCGGGCGATCAAGGCGGCGGTCCGGCGGATCGCCGAGCAGGAGCCTGATCTCGGCCACGTCCTGCGCGGCACGGTGCGCACCGGCACCTCCTGCCGCTACGAGCCCGATCCGGGCGCTCCGCTGACGTGGGAAGTCGAGCGGTAACCGTCCAGACCGCAACCGCCGTTCGTCGAGCGCAACGCCGCGAGGTATGGTGGCGGCGAGCATGGGGGAAAACCTGCCCGACAATCGGGTGTTAGGCGCTGCGGCTGCGACCGGGGAGGGGCCTCTCGTGGGTCGCGTGCGCGAGCTGCACGAGCTCTACGACGCGTTTGCGGACGCCGCCGGCGGGCGCGGGGGCGTGCATCTCGTGCTCGGGGATCCCGGCGTCGGCAAGACACGGCTCGCCGCGGCACTCGCACAGCACGCCGCCGCCGCCGGCGCGCGGGTGATCTGGACGCGCGGCTGGGGCCGCGCCGCGCCCGCCTACTGGCCGTGGGTCGAGGTGGTGCGCGGCCTGACGCAGGATCTCGACGGGGCGATCCTGCGCCGCGAGCTCGGCTCCGCGGCCGACCAGCTCCTGCGCCTGGCGCCTGAGCTCGCCGAGCGTCTGCCCGCGCCCAACCCGGGGGCGGCCGTCGACGAGGACGCCGAGGCGGCCCGCTTCGCGCTGTTCGATGCGCTCGTCGCGCTGTTGCGCGTGCGCAGCGCCACCGGGCCGGTCCTGATCCTCATGGACGACCTGCAGTCGGTCGACGAGGGGTCGCTGATCGCGCTGGACTTCGTCTCGCGGATGCTGCGCGACGTCGCCGTCCTGCTTGTCGTGACGATGCACGAACGCGTTCCGGATCGCACGCCCGACGCGCAGATCGCGTTGCAGAACATCGTCGGCTCCGGCCGGCGCCTCGTGCTCGGCGGCCTGTCGCGCGCCGACGTCGGCCAGCTCATCGAGCTGACGAGCGGCGTGCCCGCCGCCCCGGCGCTCGTGGAGGCCGTGCACACCGCCACCGAGGGCAACCCGTTCTTCGCGCGCGAGGTGCTCGCGCTCCTGCTGGCCGAGGGACGGCTGGACGACCCGCCGCAGGACCTGCCGCTGCCCGACGGCGTACGCGAGACGATCCGCCGGCGCCTCGAGCCGCTCGACGAGCAGCAGTTCGCCACGCTGGAGCTCGCCGCGATCATCGGGCGCACGTTTCGCCTCGCGACGCTCGAGCATGCCTCGCCGCTGGCCCGCGACCGCGTGCTCGACGCGCTCGACGCCGCCGCGGCGCTGGGACTCGTCGAGCCGGTGCCCGGCAGCCTCGGCGAGTACCGCTTCGGCCATGTCCTGATCCGCGACACCCTGTTGACCGGCATGCCGATCGCCGAGCGCCTGACCGGGCACCGCGTCGTCGGCGAGGCGCTCGAGCGGGTCTACCGCGGGGCGATCGAGGCGCACCTGCCCGAGCTCGCCCATCACTTCCTGTGCGCCGCCCCGCGCGGCGACGTCGGCAAGGCCGTCGCGTACGCGGAGCGCGCGGCCTACCGCGCGCTGGAGACGCTCGCCTACGAGCAGGCGGCCGATCTCTTCGAGCGTGCGCTGAAGGTGCTCGTGCGCATGGACAGCGACGTGCCGCGGCGCGCGGGGTTGCTGCTCGGCCTCGGCACGGCGCAGTCGCGCGCCGGACGGTCCGCCGCACGGGCGACGTTCGAGGCCGCGGTGGCGGCGGCGCGCGTCATCGAGGCCGACGAGATCCTCGCGCGCGCGGCGCTCGGCTTTGCGCCGTTTGCGCTGACGCCCGGCTACGTCGACGAGGCGCACGTCGCGCTGCTCGAAGAGGCGCTCGAGCGCATCGGCGGCGCCGACGCTCCGCTGCGCGTGTCGTTGCTCGGCGCGCTGGCCGTCGCGCTGTACTGGTCCGACAACGCGGATCGCCGCGCCGAGCTGGCGCACGAGGCGCTCGCGATGGCGCGGCGGCTGGGGGACGAGCCGACGCTGGCCGTCGCGCTGAGCGCCGCGCAGCTCGCCACGACCGGACCCGAGACGAGCGAACAGGGGCTCGCCTGGCTGGAGGAGCTGTTCGCGCTCACCGCGCGCAACGGTGAGACCGTGATGTCGCTCGCGGCGCGCAGCCGGCACGTCGACGTGCTGCTCGAGCTCGACGACATCGGCGGCGCCGACACCGCGATCGAGAGCCTCGAGCAGCTGGCGCGCGAGACGCGCGATCCGCGCGCCGGCGCCTTCGCCCCGCTGCACCGCGCGCGGCGCGCAGCGATGGAAGGCCGCCTCGACGATGCGCAGCGGATCCTCGACGAGGTCGCCGCGAGCGCCGACGAGCTGACGGGCACGACGGTCCCGATCACCGTCGCTTCGCAGGCGGTCCTGCTGACATGGCAGCGCCACGGCCCGCGCGAGATCGTCGACCCCGTGCGCACCTACGCGGCCGCCTCTCCCGCGATGCCGGCGTGGCGGGCGGCGCTGGCCGCCGCGCTGGCCCAGCTGGGCCGCACCGAGGAGGCCGTGCTCGAGTTCGAGCGCCTTGCCGCCGATGACTTCGCCGCGCTCCCGCGCGACAACCTCTGGTTCACCGCGATGGCGCTGCTCAGCGAAACAGTTCTGGCGCTCGGGCTGCCCGACGAGGCGCTCGCGCTGTACGCGAAGCTCGCGCCCTTCGCCGGGCGCAACGTCGTTCTGCCCACCGTCGGCTTCCTCGGCCCGGTGCAGATGTGGCTGGGCATCCTCGACCGCGCCGCCGGACGCGACGCCGAGGCGCTCGAGCAGCTCGGCGCGGCGCGGACGCGGGCGGCGCGCGACGGCGCACGCGTGATCGCGACGCGGATCGCGATCGAGGAGGCCGCGGTCCTGCTGCGCAGCACGGACGCCGCCGCGCGCGCCCGTGCCGAGGACCGCCTCGCGACCGCTGGGACCGAGGCCGCGGAGATCGGCCTGCCCCGGCTGGCGCAGCAGGTCGAGGCGCTGCGCGCGACGCTTGGCGCCCGCGGCGCGCAGGGAGGCTCGAGCCTCGCGGGCGAGGCGGCGTCCGCCGAGCTGCGGCGGATCGGTGACGTGTGGACGATCACGAGCCACGGGCGCTCGATCCACCTCAACGACGGCCGCGGCGTGCGCCTGCTCGCGCTGCTGCTCGAGCGTCCCGGCATCGAGATGCACAGCCTCGATCTCGTTGCGGCGGTCGACGGCATCGCGGCGCCGGGAGCGCTCATCGTGCGCTCAGGCGGCCAGGAGACCGCGGGACGCTTCGGCGTCCAGGGCGGCGCCGGTCCGGCGCTCGACGCGCGGGCCAAGGGCGATTACCGCGAGCGCGTCGCCAAGCTGGAGGCGGCGCTGTCGGCCGCCGAGTCGCGCCGCGACGAGGCCGGCGCGGCCGCGGTTCGCGAGGAGCTGGAGTTCGTGCGCCGGGAGCTCGCCGTGGCCGTCGGGATCGGCGGGCGCGACCGTCAGACCGGCTCTCACGCCGAGCGCGCCCGCATCAACGTCACGCGCGCGATCCGGTCGACGCTGAAACGGATCGCCGGCTACGACACGGACATCGCCGACGAGCTCGACGCCGGCGTCCGCACGGGCACGTTCTGCGTCTACCGGCCCGACCCGCTGCACCCGCTCGTCTGGACCGTCGACCGCGGCTGACCCTGTCGCGGGCCCTGTTCGGCGGCTCGGAACGGCGGTACGCCACGGATGCACGACGTTCACGCGTTCGTCACGCCCAAGGTGCAGGATGAACCCCAACGACCACACCTTCCTCTTCGCCGATCTCGTCGGGTACACGTCCTTCACGGAACGGATGGGCGACGAGATCGCAGCCGACGTCGCGGTGGCCTTCCAGCGCCGTGCCGAGCGCATGGCGCAGGTCTACGGCTGCGATGTCATCAAGAAGCTCGGCGATGCGGTGATGATCCACGGCGACGACGCCGCGCACGTCGTCGCGCTGGCGCTGCGGCTGCGCCGCGAGCTGGCCGCGGAGGTCTCCTTCCCGCCGCTGCGAATGGGCGTTCACTCCGGGGGCGCCGTACAGCGCGACGACGATTGGTACGGCGCGACCGTGAACATCGCCGCGCGGGTCGCCGACGCCGCCGGCGCGGGCGAGATCCTGCTGAGCCTGACGACCCGCGAGCGGATCGCGCGGGCCGGCGTGAGCACGGCCGAGCGCGGTGCGCGGAGCTTCAAGAACGTCGCAGCGCCGCTGGCGCTGTTCGCCGCGGCGGCCTGACCGCGCCGCGACCCGACCCGACCCGAAGAAAGGGCGCCACGGGGAAGAGGCGCCCTTTCTCCGGTAGGTCCAAGGTCCCGGGACTGCAAGACCTCGGTCTCGGGTGGCTTGTCCTTGCCTGTCGTCAGCTGCTTGGCGTTAGGGGCAAGCGAACGGTGTTCAATCGTCATGAACAATGTAGCGCGAACGTGCCAACGACGGCACCCATCGACCCACGCTCCGCACCGCAGCCGGCCGCCCAGGAGGTCGGCGACCGGCCGCGGTGGCGGGCTGGGGGGCTGCTAGCTCGCGACCCGCTCGGCGGCGGGCTTCTCCTGCGCGTCCTCGGAGCGGGCCTCGCCGGCCTTCGGTGCCTTGCGCTGCACCGTCTCGCACGAGCCGTTGATGTTGTCGGGCGTCGCGTCGGCGATGACGTCGACCGTGTCGAGCAGCGCGCGGTCGTCGCCGGCGCCGCACGTGATGCGGTCGGCCTCGCCGTCGCGGGTGCGCAGGACGTCGTTGCCGTTGCCGCCGTCGAGCGTGTCGCCAACGGTGTCGCCGGGGCCGCTGACGTCTGCGCGGGCCAACGCCCACAGGACGTCGTTGCCGTCGCCGCCGACCGAGACGTCGACGCCGCGATTGGCGAAGATCGTGTCGTTGCCGGCGCCGCCGTCCTGCCCGTCGTTGCCGGCGCCGCCCGCCATGCGGTCGTGGCCGTTCTCACCCAGGGACGTGTCGTTGCCCGTACCGCCGTAGATGCGGTCCATGGAATCGCCGCCGCGCAGCGTGTCGTTGCCGGAGGCGCCGAAGATGCGGTCGAAGGAGGTGACGTCGCCGACGGCGTTGGCGTCGCCCGTGACGGTGTCGTCGCCGGCGCCGCCGTTGAGCCAGTCGTTGCCCTGCACACCCGCGAGGCGGTCGTTGCCGGCGTTGCCGAAGACGCGGTCGTTGCCCGTGCCGCCGTTGAGCGCGTCGTCGCCGGCGAGGCCGCGGATGCGGTCGTTGCCGCCGTTGCCGTTGATCGTGTCCGTGACGTTCGTGCCGCGCAGGCGCTCGCTGCCGGGCCCGCCGTTGATCGTCGCGGCGAACGCCGCGGCGGGGAGCATCAGGCCGGCTGCTGCGACTGCTCCTGCAAGCTGCGTCCTCGTGAAACTCATTGCCGTCGTCCTCTCGTGGGTGGTGCCTGAACGCATCGTGCGCCTCCGGCAGGAGGTTGTGTGGCCGCTCTCACGCACACCTCACCTCGGGTGAGAAGTCGATGAGACCCGCCGGTTCGGCGCTCCGGCGCGCCCGGCCTGCGTCATCTTGTGTCCATGCACCGTCGGCTCGTCGTCTTCGTCCTCGCGTTCGCCCTCCTCGCAGGCGCGACCACCGCAGTCGCTGCGACGCAGAAGGGCACCGGCGCGGCCGACCGGATGCTCGGAACCACCGGCGCCGACAACCTCAGCGGTCGCGGCGGCAACGACACGCTGGTCGGCGGCCCCGGCAACGACAGGCTCAACGGCGGCTCCGGCAACGACCTGCTCGCCGGCGACGCCGGCAACGACTCGCTCACCGGCGGCCGCGGCCCTGACTCGCTGCTCGGCGGCGCGGGCGCGGACCGGATCGACGCGCGTGGTGGGGGCGGCGACGTCGTCGCCGCCGGCGACGGGCGCGACCGGATCCAGGCCCGGGACGGCGCGCGCGACAAGATCAGCTGCGGCCCCGGGCGCGACACCGTCCGCGCCGACCGGATCGACACGGTCGGGCGCGACTGCGAGTCTGTGAGGCGTGGATGCCGAAGACGCCGACCGCAGCCGTCCCGTCGTCCTGCTCGTAGACGACGACGCTGCGATCCGCCGCGCGGTGGGCGCCGGACTGGAGCTCGAGGGCTTTCGCGTCGTGCGCGCGTCCGGCGGACGCGCCGCGCTCGCTGCGGTCGATTCCGTCACCCCCGCGGTGATCCTGCTCGATCTCGCGATGCCCGACCTCGACGGCCTCGAGGTGCTGCGCCAACTGCGCGCCAACGGCGACGACGTGCCGGTCTGCGTGCTGTCGGCGCGCGACGACGTCGAGGATCGCGTGCGCGGGCTGCAGGCCGGCGCCGACGACTACGTCGTCAAGCCGTTCGCGCTCGAGGAGGTGACGGCGCGGCTGCAGGCCCTGCTGCGCCGCCGGCCCCCGACGGGGCAGGCGGTGCTCACCGCCGGCGACATCACGCTTGACCCGCGCTCGCACGAGGCGCGCCGCGGCGAGCGCGACCTCGGGCTGACGCGCCGCGAGTTCGACCTGCTGGAGCTCTTCATGCGTCACCCCGGCGAGGTGCTCGACCGCGCCCGGCTGCACGAGGAGGTGTGGGGCTACACCTTCGACCCCGGGACGAACATCGCCGACGTCTTCGTCGGCTACCTGCGGCGCAAGCTCGAGGCCGACGGCGAGCCGCGCGTCCTGCAGACCGTGCGCGGGATCGGCTTCATCCTGCAGGTCTGATTCGCTGCTCTGGTGCGCAGCCTCCGCGGTCGCCTCACAATCGGCATCACGCTCGTGCTCGCCGTCGTGCTGGCGGGGGCCGGGCTCGTCGTGTCGCGCTACGTCGAGCAGTCTGAACGGGCCGCGCTCGACGACCGGCTGGAGAGCATCGTCGAGCTCTCGCGGGAAACGGCGCTGTCGGCGGTGGAGCGCGAGCTGCCGTCGCGCGACCAGCGCCTCGACAACGTCCTGTCGGCGACCGGCACGTCGCTGCGGCTGCTGCTGGACGGCCGCGAGCTGCCCGCGTTCGGCCGGCCGCCGCCGCCGGGTCGCCCGACGCCGCGCGACGGCTTTCAGACCTTCGAGGCGGGCGGCGAGCGCTTCCGCGCGTACACGATCCGCCTCGAGGCGCTGGGCGGCCTGGCGCGGCTGGAGGTCACGACGCGGCTGACGCCGACCGAGCGGAGGCTGTCAGAGCTCAACCGCCGGCTGCTGGCGTTCGGCGCGGCGGCGCTGCTGCTGGCGGCGCTGGGCGTGTGGCTGGCCGCCGACGTCATCCTGCGCCCGCTGCGGCGCCTGCGCCGCGCGACGGCCGGCATCGCCGGGACGGAGGACCTCGACCGCCGCGTCCCCGGCGACGTCGGCCCCGCCGAGCTGCGCTCGCTGGCGGCGAGCTTCAACGAGATGCTGGCCCGGCTCGGTCGCTCGGCGGCCGATCGCGAGCGCGCGCTGGCGGCGACACGGCGCTTCACCGCGGACGCCGGACATGAGCTGCGCACGCCGCTGACGAGCGTGCAGGCGAACCTGTCGGCGTTGAGCCGGCACCCCGACATGCCGGCGCAGCAGCGCGCGGAGATGGTCGAGGACGCGCTGGCCGAGAACCGCCGCCTCGTCGCGCTGCTCGAGGGGCTGCAGGGGCTGGCGCGCGGCGATGCGCCGCCGCCGCTGCTCGACGACGTCGAGCTCGCGGACCTCGTCGCCGTGACGGTGGCCGCCGTCCAGAAGCACTACCCGGACGTGACGTGGACGTGCAGGCTGCCGGACGAGCCGGTCGTCGTGCGCGGGTGGGAGCCGGGACTGCGGATCATCGTCGACAACCTCGTGAACAACGCGGCGCGGCACGGCGGCGGGGCGGTGGCGGTGACGCTGTCGGCCGATCCTGCATCGGACGGAGGTCCGGAGCTGTCGGTCGAGGACGACGGTGGCGGTGTGGCGGCGCAGGAGCGCGAGCGGATCTTCGAGCCGTTCGTCCGCGCCGACGGCACGTCCGCGCCGGGCTCCGGGCTGGGGCTCGCGCTCGTCAGGCAGCAGGTCCGCGCGCACGGCGCGACGGTCGATGTCGGCGGGTCGCCGCTGGGCGGCGCCCGGTTCGTCGTGCGCTTCGGTGGCGGCGGTTAGCCTCCGCCGCATCGTGCCGCGATCGCTTCCTGGGGTCCTTGCCGGCGTCGTCTGGGCTGTCGCCTGCGCGGCGCTCGTCGCGGGGTGCGGCGGCGGCGACGGGCCGCCGGCGCCGCCCACCGAGCGCGTGCGGCTGCAGATCAGCGCGCCGGCCGATGGCGCGACCGTCCGCGGCGGCACCGCCGACGTGCGCGGCAGCGTCTCGCCGCGCGCGTCTGCCGTGTCGGTGCTGGGGCGGCCGGCGCTCGTCAGCGACGGCCGCTTCAGCGTGGTCGTGCCGCTCGACGCGGGGACCAACGTGATCGACGTCATGGCGACGGCTCCGCGCCGGCTGCCGGCGATGACGGCGCTGCGGGTGACGCGCGACATCCTCGTGACGGTGCCGGATCTGACCGGGCTGCTCGAGGACGAGCTCGACGCGCGGCTGGACCCGCTGGGGTTGGGTTCGGACGTCGAGCGCGGCGGCGGCCTGTTCGACGTGCTGCGCCCGGGGCAGCCGGTCGTGTGCCGGCAGGCGCCGCCGGCGGGGGCGCGGGTGCGGCGCGGCCGGGAGGTGCAGGTGGTGGTGGCCAAGCGTTGCTGAGCTTGGGCTTTCAGTCCTCGGGTGTCACCGCGATCAGCGCGATCCGCGTGCGGCCGCGGTCACGCACGACGCCGAGCACGATCCTGCCCTCGATCGAGGCGCCCGCCGCGCGCCGCACGCGGTACTCGCCGCTCGCCCGGCCGGCCGGGCCGCCCGTCACCTCGAGGTCGTCGAGCTCGTAGCTCTGCGTCGCGTTCTCGCGAAACTGCGTCTCGTACTGGGTCACGACGTTGCGGCGGCCGCGGACCGTGCCCTCCGGCAGCACGCGGCGCACGTCGCTGGTCAGCAGCTGCGCCAGCGCGCGGCCGTCCTCGGTCTCGTAGGCCTCGGCGAACGCCTCGGCGACGCCGCGCACCTCACCCTCGGCGAGCGGGCGGGTCGGGGCGGTGGCGGTCTCACGCTCGTCTCCGGAGAGCATGAGCAGGGCGACGGTGATGATGCCCGCCAGGGGGAGCGCGAGCGCGGCGAGGAGCGCGGGGCGACGGAGGCGGCGCCTGCGGCGGCTGCGGGGGACGGCCGGCGGTGGAGCGGCGGGTGTGCGGGCGGGGGT
>DASZDB010000446.1:0-5229 GCA_035942495.1 Solirubrobacteraceae bacterium | reverse complement strand
GGCGCCCGCGGCACCGCGCCGCTCCCCCAGCCAAGGGCGGGAAACCTACCGCGGGGGTGTGCCTGCGGCAAGCAGGTGTTAAGAACTGGTCGCGGGAGCGGCGCCGAGCGCCTCGTACGTAAACGCCAGCCCGTCCGCGATCGGGGTCCGCGCGCGCCAGCGGCAGCTCGCGCTCGAGGGCAACACCGACACGCTGTGACGTACCGTCTGCCCGGTGGCCGAGCAGCCCACCGTTCACGTCGTCGGATCGGTCAACGCCGACATCACGCTGCCCGTCCCCGCCCTCCCCGTGCCCGGCTCCACGGTCCTCGCGGGCGTGCCCGTGCGCGCAGGCGGTGGGAAGGGGGCGAACGTCGCCGTGGCCGCGGCGCGGGACGGCGCGCGGGTCCGGATGATCGCGGCTGTGGGCGACGATGTGGAGGGCCGGCTGAGCCTCCGCGAGCTCGCCGAGGAGGGCGTCGACACCGCCGGCGTCACGACGGTCGACGGCCGCGCCACGGGCCTCGCGGTGATCTGTGTCGATCCCGAAGGCGAGAACTTCGTCGTCGTCTCGCCGGGGGCCAACGGGGCGCTCGTCCCCGCAGACGTCGAGCGCGGGCTTGACCGACTCGGAAACCGCGACGTCTGCGCGGTCAACTTCGAGATCCCCGAGGCCGCGGTGGCGGCGGCCGCCGCCACCGTTGCCCGCCGTGGCGGGCGACTGCTCGTCAACCCGTCACCCGTGCGGCGCTTCGACGACGCCCTGCTCGATGCGTCGACGACGCTCGTGGCCAATGCCGGCGAAGTCGCGGCGCTCACCGGCGAGGCCGACGTGGCACAGGCTGCCGCGGCGCTGCACGCGCGTGGCTGCGGCACGGTCGTGGTGACGCTCGGCCGCGCGGGGGCGCGTGTCACGAGCGCCGACGGCGCAGCGACGGCCGTGCCGGCGTCCCCCGCGTGCGTCGTGGACACCACCGGCGCCGGCGACACATTCGCCGGTGTCCTGGCCGCCGGCCTGACGCTCGGCCTGCCGATCGTCGAGGCCGTTTGCCGCGCCGCGGCGGCCGCCGCGCTGTCGACGCAGCGCGTCGGCGCTCGCGCCGCGATACCGGCCGCGGGCGCCACCGACCGCCTCCTGAGCGGTGACAGCGACTAGAGCTGCTAACGAGAATCATTCTCTGATACGGTTGACGCGAGTGACTCCTCACAGGCTCGTCGCCGCGCTCGCTGCGATGCTCGCTGCCGCTACCGGCGCTGCGTGCGGCTCGGATGACGGCGCCGCGCAGGATGCCTCTGGCGGTCGCGCGGTCGTGGTAGCGACGACGACACAGGTCGCCGACCTGGCTCGCGAGGTCGCCGGGGACCGGGCGGAAGTCCGTCAGATACTGAAGGCGACGTCAGATCCGCACGAGTACGAGCCGCGGCCCAGCGATGTCAAAGCGATCTCGGGCGCCGCCGTCGTCCTGCGTAGCGGCGGCGACCTCGACGAGTGGCTCGACGACGTGCTCCAGAACGCCGGCGGCGACGCGACGACGCTCACCTTGATCGACAGCGTCCGGACCCTTGAGGGCGAGGGCGAGACCGATCCGCACTGGTGGCAGGACCCGCGCAATGCGATCACCGCCGTCGAGACGATTCGCGACGCGCTGATCTCCGCCGACCCCGAAGCCCGCGGCGCCTACACCGCCAACGCCGCCGCGTACGTCGTCGAGCTGCGCGCGCTCGATCGCACGATCGCGCGGTGCATGGACAGGATTCCGTCGTCCAGGCGCAAGCTCGTCACCGACCACGATGCGCTGGGCTACTACGCCGCGCGCTACGACATCGACATCGTCGGCACCGTCATTCCGTCGCTGTCGACCCAGGCGCAGGCGTCGGCCGGCGAGACCGCTCGCCTCGCGCGCACGATCCGTGCCGCCGGCGTCACCACGATCTTTCCCGCAAGCTCGGCCAGCGCCAAGCTCGCGCGGGCGATCGGCCGCGAGGCCGACGCCGACGTCGGGCCGGCGCTGTACGCCGACTCGCTCGGCGCCGCCGGCACCGCGGGCGAAACGTACGTCCGTTCGATGCAGGCCAACACGCGCGCCCTCGTGACGGGATTCTCCGGCGGACGCCAGAGCTGTCGGTTCTAGCCCGCCGCGAGCCGCTCGCGCAGCCACCGGACCGTCTGCGCGACGCCTTCGTGTACGCCGATCCGTGACTCCCAATCGAGCAGGCGCCTCGCCTTGCTCACGTCCGGCCAGCGGCGCTGGACGTCCACGGTGAACGTCGGCAGGTGCTCGAGCTCGAACGTCGCCGGGTCGCGGTCGCACGCCTCCCAGATGATCCGTGCGATCTCGGCAACCGTCAGCTCCTCGGAGGCGGAGATGTTGAAGTCCTCGTGCAGCCCGGCGGGCGAGGACATCGCGGCGACCACTCCGTCGGCGATGTCGTCGATGTGCGTGAGCGTGCGCGTCTGCTCGCCCGAGCCGAAGATCTGCAGCGGGTGCTGGCCCGAGAGCGCCTTGCGGATGAGGTCGGGCACCGCATGCGCGATGCCGGGCTCGTCGTCGGGCATCTCCCCCGGCCCGTAGGCGTTGAACGGGCGGCAGATCGTGTACGGCAGCCCGTGCTCGTCGTGCGCGGCGCGACACCAGACCTCCCCCGCCATCTTCGAGAACCCGTAGGCCGAACGCGGCATCGGCGTCTCCCAGACGTGCTCCTCGGTCGTGGGGAACTGCGTCGCGCGCTCGAAGACCATCGACGAGGAGACGTAGGTGAAGCGCTCGACGCCGTGGTCGAGCGCCGCCTGGATGATCGCGTCGTACAGCGCGTTGTTGACCGACGTCAGCGTGTGCGGAAGACTGTGGAAGTTCGCGATCCCGCCGACGATCGCGGCGAGGTGGATGACGTGGGTGCAGCCGTCCATCGCCTCGCGCGCCTGCGCGTGGTCGCGCAGGTCGCCGGTGTGGACCTCGCGGCCCTCGCGGATCCACTGCGGCGCCTCGCGCTGGTCGGAGACGCGCACCTCGTAGTCGGGGTCGCGCAGCAGGCGCCGGACGACCGCGGCGCCGATCGTGCCGGCGCCGCCCGTGACCAGCACCCGGCCGCTCAACTGTGACCCGTCCTGCGGATCCTGACGCCCTCGGATCCGCCGCTGATCGGCGCCCGGCGGCGTCCTCGGTCGGCGATGTGCCAGAGGCACACCTTCCTCCCTGCGGCCTTGCCAGCCACCGCCAGCGACGCCCCGAGGACGCCACGACCCGCACGACGGGTCACGGAAGCGCCACCCGCCCGTTCGTCAAGGCGCTCAGCTCGGCGACGTAGCCGAAGACCTGGCTGGCGCCGAAGCAGTTCCAGGGGTCGACGATCAGCGCGTTGCCGCCGGCCAGCGTGCCGACCGCGTGCAGCACGTCGGGGCCCATGAACTCGTCGTGGTTGGCCGCGATGACGACCGCGTCGGCGCCCGCCACGGCGTCCTCGAACGGCGGGGTGGGCGTCGGGACGCGTGCGTCGTGGACGGAGACGTCGGCGAGCTCGCGCTCGAGCAGGCGCACGAGCTTGTGCGCGAGCGAGTCGCGCTCGTCGTCGGTGTTGCCCTTGAAGGCCAGCCCGAGGACCGCGATCTTGCGCCCGTTCAGCGAGCCCAGCCGGCGCTTCATCCCCTCGACGAGAAACAGCGGCACGGACTCGTTGACGCGGGAGACCGCGAGCAGCATGCCGGGGGCGTTGGAGCGCTCCTCGCTGAACGCGAAGTCCTTGCGCAGGCACGTCCCGCCGGTCAGGCCCGGCAGCGCGATGCCGCCGCGCGGGTAGTCGCGGTTGATGAGGTCGATGACGTCGAAGACGTTCGCGCCGTGCTGCTCGCAATCCATCATCAGCAGGTTGGGCAGGGCGAAGTTCGCGTAGCGCAGGATGTTCGTCCAGATCTTCGCGAGCTCGGCCTGCACCGGCGTCGTCTGCACGATCGGGGCGCGGAAGATCGACAGCAGCGCGCCGACCCGCTCGCCGGAGCCTTCGCCGACGCCG
Organism: Solirubrobacteraceae bacterium; assembly: GCA_035942495.1. Lineage (GTDB taxonomy): Bacteria > Actinomycetota > Thermoleophilia > Solirubrobacterales > Solirubrobacteraceae > CADCVQ01. Next base: position 1,242 of record DASZDB010000446.1, on the reverse strand, counting down.
CCGACGATGCACGGCAGCGTGTCGATCTCCTCGAAGAAGCGCCCGGCGGCGATGCGCTCCGGAGCGTGCCCGACGAAGATGTCCTCGCCGATCCGAAAGCCGCGGTGCTTGGCGAGGTAGCCCGCGACGATGTTCGTGGTGCCCGGCGAGATCGTCGAGCGCAGGACGATCGTGTGGCCCTCGCGCAGGTGCGCGAGCAGGTCGTCGAGCGCCGAGCGGATGTCGGAGATGTCGATCTCGACGTGCGAGAACGACGGCGTGCCGAGCGTGATGACGATGTGGTCGGCCAGCGCGGCGTCGGCGACGCGCTCTGAGACCGTCAGCGTGCCGGCCGCGTGAACGCGGTCGAGGGCGTCCTGCGCACCGGGCTCCTCGAAGGGCATCCGAGCGTCACTCACCGCCTGCAGGCGCTCGGTGTCCTTGTCGATGCCGAGCACGGTCAACCCGCGATCGGCGAACGAGACGGCGAGCGGGAGGCCGACCCGGCCGAGCCCGATGACAGCGACCTCCGGCATCAGGGAGGGAATCTATCGTTTGCCGGTGTCGCCCAGCAGCCGGTGGCGCGCGTACTGCTTCGCGAAGCCGGTGATGAAGCGCGGGTTGTAGCGCACGTAGCGCGGCCCGAGACGACGGGGTTCCTGCGCCACGCGGTACAGCCATTCCAGTCCGGCGGACTGCATCCACACCGGCGCCTGCGGCACGAGACCGGCGTGGAAGTCAAAGGCGGCACCCACGCCGACGAGGATCGGGGCATCGAGCCGGTCGCGCATGGCGGCCATCCACTTCTCGCGCTTCGGTGCGCCGACGCCGACCCAGATGACGTCGGCCTTCGAGCGGTTCATCTCGGCGACGATCGCGTCCTCCTCCTCGACGGTGAGGTCGCGGAAGGGCGGCGAGTAGCCGCCGACGATCTTCACGCCGGGGAAGCGCTGGCGCAGGTTCAGGGCGAGCTGGACGAGCGCGCCCTGGTTGCGCCCGCCGTAGAGGTACATGCGGGTGCCGTTGCGCGCGCCGCGCTCGCAGTAGCGCGCCATCAGCTCCGGACCGTACACGCGATCGTCGAGGTGGCCGCCGAGCGCGTTCATCGCCCACACCAACGGCTGCCCGTCGGGCAGGGTGATCGACGAGTTGAGCACCGCCTCGCGCAGCTCGGGATCCTCCTCGCAGACCATCACCATGTGCGTCGCGGCGACGCAGATATAGCCCTTGTCGCTATGGGCGATCATGGCGTCCATCCAGTCC
>DASZDB010000445.1:0-3553 GCA_035942495.1 Solirubrobacteraceae bacterium | reverse complement strand
AATCGCTCCAGTCCGCCGGGGCGGGCGTAGTAGTAGGTCCATGTGCCGCGCCGCTGCGAGGCGAGCACGCCTGCATGGACGAGCACCTTGAGGTGCTTGGCCAGCGCCGGCTGCGAGATCTCGAACAGCGGCAGGAGCTCGCACTGGCAGACGGCCTCGGGCGCCGCGCTGCGCACGGTGTCGACGATCCGCATCCGCGTCGGGTCGCCGAGCGCCTTGGCCACCGTGGCGAGCGCCGCGGCCTGCTCGGCATCGATCTGCGGCTGGGCGGCCGGCGCGCAGCAGCCGCCCGACTGCCTGCGGCGGGGTGAGAGCACGGGCGCTGAAACATTCATGGCGCAACAGCCTGACATAACCGATCGGTTTTGGCAATACCAGAAGGTTATATGCCGGGAGGGGCTGTTGCCCTTCCCCGTTTGCCGCTCCTGTGCAGCGGTCATATGATCACAACAGCCAGATCGAGCCCGCTGAGGGCGCCAGCAAACCCGACCAATCCAGCAGTTCCGAACATCCAGGCAGCTTCGACGACAGGCAATGATCAGGGCGGCCGATCCGCCCGCCAAACACCTCCTTCGACCAGACCTTCATCCCTTTCTGAGAGCACGGCGACGCAACGTCGCCGACTGCCGCCTGACGCACGCCCGGTCTGACTCCTGACATCGATGGCACCGCGTGGCCGGGCACAGCCCTCGGGCGCACGGGGAGAGGAAGTGAGACCAATGGAACTGATCGTGGCAGCGGCGATCCTCGGCGTAGCGATCGTCGCCGGCCTCGCAGTGCGTCGCCGCGATCCGCCCGCTGCGGTCGAGACGTCGGCCGCGACGCGTGAGGAGCTCGCGCGCATCGAGGAGCGCGTCAGGGTCCGCGCGGAGGAGCTCGATCGGCGCGCGCGCGAGCTCGACGATCAGACCCGTGCACTGGAGGCCGAGCGCGAGCAGCTCGCCCGGCGTGCGCGCGAGCACGAGCAGGCGCTGGAGAGCATCTCCGGCCTCAGCGCCGGCCAGGCCAAGCAGCGGCTCATGCGCGAGATCACCGACCAGGTCCGCCACGAATGTGCGCGCCACGTGCGCGAGATCGAGGAGGAGACCAAGCGCGACGCCGAGCGGCGCGTGCGCTCGATCCTGTCGGTGGCGATGCAGCGCCTCGCCGCGACCCACGCCGCCGAGACCACCGTCTCGGTTGTGCACCTGCCGTCCGACGAGATGAAGGGCCGCATCATCGGCCGCGAGGGGCGCAACATCCGCGCGCTGGAGAACCTCACCGGCGTGGACTTCATCATCGACGACACGCCCAGCGCGGTCGTCCTGTCGGCGTTTGACGGCGTGCGCCGCGAGATCGCGCGCATGACGCTCGAGAAGCTCCTCGCCGACGGGCGGATCCACCCCGCGCGCATCGAGGAGGCCTACTACCAGTCGAAGTCCGAGCTCGAGTCGAGCCTCATCGAGGCGGGCGAGCAGGCCGCCTTCGACTGCGGCGTGCAGGGCCTCGACGGCGAGATCATCCGCACGCTCGGGCGCCTGAAGTTCCGCACGAGCTACGGCCAGAACGTGCTCGCGCACTCCGTCGAGTGCGCCCGCCTGGCGGCGATGATGGCCGAGGAGCTCGGCGCGAGCCCGAAGACCGCAGCCCGGGCGGCGCTGCTGCACGACATCGGCAAGGCCGTCTCACACGAGGTCGAGGGTCCGCACGCGCTCGTCGGCGGCAACATGGCCCGCCGCCACGGCGAGTCCGAGGCGGTCGCGCACGCGATGGAGGCCCACCACAACGAGGTCGAGCCGCAGACGATCGAGGCCGTCATCGTGCAGGCCGCCGACGCGCTCTCGGGCGCCCGCCCCGGCGCCCGCGGCGAATCGCTGGAGCACTACGTCAAGCGCCTGCGCGCGCTCGAGCAGATCGCGGGCCGGCACGCGGGCGTCGAGAAGTCCTACGCCATGCAGGCGGGGCGCGAGATCCGCGTCATCGTCACGCCGACGTCGATCGACGACGACGCCGCGATGCTGCTCTCCCGCGAGATCGCGCGCGAGATCGAGCGCGAGCTCGAGTACCCGGGCCAGATCAAGGTCACGGTGATCCGCGAGTCGCGGGCGGTGGAGTTCGCGAAGTAGCGGCAGCTCCGGGTCAGCGATCGTCGCCGTTTCGCAGGCGCTCGGCGATCGCGCCGATGCGCCGTCGTGCGTCGACCCGGTCGATGAGCGTGTAGGGAACCTGCCCGTGGGTGGCCGCCCAGGGCGCGAGCACGTCGAAGTCCAGGCCGCCGATCAGCTCGAGGCTGCGCAGGTAGGCGTCGCGGTCGCTGGACGACAGCACCGCCGCGACCCACTCGCCGTGGTCGAGGTAGATCGTGTCGCCGGGGAACAGCACGCGATGCTCGCCGCTGTCCCAGAGGTAGGCGGTGGCGCCCGGTGTGTGGCCCGGCGTCGGGATCACCTCGAAGTCCTCGTCGAGCATGTGTCGGCGAGAGAACGTCCCGCGGATCCGGTAGCGCCCGCCGACCGCGGCACGCTCGGCCTCGTGCAGAAAGACCGGCAGGCCCACGTGCTTGGACGCGAACAGCGCCTCGTGGCTGTGGTTGAGGTAGTGACGCGCGATCCCGCCGGCGTCGGTGACCGCAGGCGCGTCCGCGCGCACGGTGGTCGTGCTGTAGATCAGCAGGTTGCCGCGGTCGCGCCGTAGGAGGAAGGCGCGGATGTCGAGCGACGGCGCGAACGGCAGTGGCTCGGGCGCCAGCGCGTACAGACCCGCGACCTCGGTGAGCTGCTGATCTGGGGTGGTGCGCTGCTTCGTCTCCATGATGGCTCCTTGCGCGAGTTCGGACGATGAGCGCACGCTAGTACTTCAAGTGCACTTGAAGTCAAGGCATCTGAGCCGCCGCGTAGGCAACCTACGGCGCACTGGCCGCCGCCGCGTCGTCGCCGCCGAAGAAGTTCGTCGCGTAGACCCGCGCCTGGCCGCGATGCCCCGGCCGCGGCGCGTCGAAGCCGATCCCCACGCCGACGTGCGAGACCTCGGCACGCAGGATGTTCGCCCGATGCCCGGGGCTGTTCATCCAGTCGCGCATGATCTCCCGCGGTGTCCCGAGCCACCCCGTGCCCCAGTGGATGTTCTCCGCGACGGTCGTGCCGTGCGGGGGCAGGCCTGCGCGTAGACGCGGGCGCTGGGGACGGCGCCGTCGGGATTGCGGTGGTCGTAGAAGTTGCGTCGGCCCATGTCGTCGGCGTGCAGCTGCGCTGCCCAGGTGAGGCGACCGTCGGTGGCGAGCGCGGGCAGGCCGTGCGCCGCGCGCTCGCGGTTGATGAGACACAGCGTGGCCGTCCGCGCCTGCTCGAGAGCGTCGGGCATCGGGATCCGGGTGCTGGCGCCGCAGCCGCCGTCGCCCTGGGCGTACGCGCGCAGCCGCTGAGGTCCGCCGATCGCCGCGACGAGCATGATGACCGCGACGAAGGCCATTCCCACCACATGTCGTCGGGACAGCGACACCAGCCGACCCGTCGGCCGCTGGGCGCCTCAGCTTGACCTCGATCGTGCGAAATGGACACAGCGGGCGCTATAGGCC
>DASZDB010000444.1:0-6063 GCA_035942495.1 Solirubrobacteraceae bacterium | reverse complement strand
CTCCTTGATCCGCCAGCGGTCGTCGGGGTCGTCCATGGCCGGAGTATCGCAGATTCAACAAACCTTTGACAAACCTTATGCAAAGGTAGTACAGTGTGGCTATGACCCCAGCACTCGCCACCGCTCCCGCCCTCGCCCCGCAGCGCCGCTGCGAGACCACCGCCAAGAGCTCCGACAGCGCGCTCATGACCCGGATCGCCGACGGCGACGTCGCCGCATTCGATGAGCTCTACCGCCGCCACCACCGGCGCGTCCTCATGCAGGCCCGCAAGCTCTGCGCCAGCCGCGAGGTCGCCGAGGAGGTGGCGCAGGAGGCGTTCCTCTCGCTCTGGCGTGGCGCGCACGCCTACCGTCCCGGATCGGGCAGCGTCGGCGCCTGGCTGTCGAGCATGGTGCGCAACCGTGCGATCGACGCGTGGCGCTGCGCCGCCGTTCGTCCCGTGTCGGTCGAGATGGTCGACAACGGCGCCGGCCAGCTGCCGGCGACGGGCGGACCGGAGCCCGCCGTGCCCGAGCGCGCGCTCGCGCTGTCGCTCATCGGCGAGCTGCCGGCGCCGCAGAAGGAGGCCGTCTTCCTCGCGTACTTCGGCGACATGACGCACTCCGAGATCGCGGCCCACGCCGGCGCACCGCTCGGCACGATCAAGGGCCGCATCCGCCTCGGCCTAGAGCGGATGCGCCCGGGCTTGGAGAACTCCTCACGCGAGCTGGCGCTCGCCGCCTGACATCGCCGGACCCCCGGCCGGCGGGCGCGGGCGCCGCCGGCAGCGCAAACGTCGCGGCGGCGGGCGGCTCGACGGCCTGCGCGTCGATCGCTCATACTCGCGCCGGTGAAACGTCCTCTCCTGCTCACGGCCGCCGCGCTGCTCGTGGCCGCCGTGCTGGTCCCGGGCGCCGCCGCCAGCCCGGCCGCCGACCTCGCTGCGATGATCCGCGACCACGCGCGTGACGACAAGCTCACGCCGTGCCGATTCACGAAGAACCAGCTCACGAACGCCCGCTCGCAGATCTCGGGCGACCTCGACCTGTACGGCAAGGGCATCCGCAGCGCGCTCAATCGCGAGCTCAGGCGCTGGCGCGACGGCACGTGCAAGGGCAAACGCGGCGGTGCGAAGCTGCAGATCACGTCCGTCCGCGGCGCCGGCGCGGCCGGCCAGGAGTACGTCACGATCCGCAACCTCGCCGGCAAGACCGTCAACCTGCGCAACTACGCGCTGCGCGACAGCGCCGACCACGTCCTGCGGTTTCGCTCCACGAAGCTCAAGCGCGCCGCGAAGCTGAAGGTCATCACGGGCTGTCGCAGCGGGCACAGGAAGGCCGTGCGGCGCGGGTCGAGCTACTACGCTTGCCGCGCGGCGGAGGTGTGGGACGACGCCGGCGACCTCGTCGAGCTGCTCGGTCCCGGCGGTGGGCTGCTGTCGCGCAGGCAGTACGGCACGCCACCGGCATGAGCGTCGTCAAGATCAACGCGATCACCGTTCCGCGCGAGCGCTTCGACGACTTCGCCCAGCGCTTCGCGTCGCGCGCTGGCCGCGTCTCCAGCGCCGAGGGCTTCGAGGCCTTCGAGCTGCTGCGCCCCAACGACGACCGCGAGGTCTGCCTCGTCGTCACGCGCTGGCGCTCGGAGGAGGACTTCACGGCCTGGCTGAACGGCCCGGACTTCACGGCCGGCCACGCCCAGCACCGCACGGGCGGCCCCGTCGGGACGTCGAGTGAGCTGTGGTCCTTCGACGTGCTCGAGCTCGAGGGACCGTCCTCGCCCGACTAGTGCCCGGTCGCGCCGTCGCACTGCTCGCGGCGCTGGCCGTGGCGGCAGCCGCGGGCGGCGCCGTCGTCGTCGCGTGCGCGGCCGACTCGCGCGAACCCGCCGCGGACGCCGCGCCGCCCGAGTTCCGGATCCTCGACGCCCTGGTGAGCCCGCGCCACGCGTACTTCGCCGGTCGGCCGGTTCAGCTGAGCTTCACGGTCGTTGCGCCGGCGCCGATGGCCCTGCAGATCGAGGTCGTGCGCAACAAGACCGACCAGCCGGTCCGGACGATCGTGCCGCCCCCGGCAGAGCCCCGCGTGGCACAGCTCGTCGAGTGGGACGGGCTCACCGGCCGCGGCGAGGTGGCACCCAACGGGGACTACCGGATGCGCATCCGCGGCGCCGACGGGCGCGTGCGCCGCGGCGGCACGTTCCGCCTGCGCAGCCACCACTATCCGATCCGCGGCCGGCACGCCGACCGCGGCCCGATCGGCACGTTCGGCGTGGCGCGCAGCGGCGGGCGCATCCACCAGGGCTTCGACGTCGACGCGGCCTGTGGGACGCCCGTCGTCGCCGCCCGCGGCGGCCGCGTCGCGCGCGCGGGCTACGACCCGGTCCTGTATGGCAACTTCGTCATCGTCCGCGGCGAGAAGACCCGGCGCGACTACTGGTACTCGCATCTGAAGAACGCGACGCGCCTGCGGGTGGGCGACCGTGTGCGCACGGGCCAGCGGATCGCCAGCATCGGCGACACCGGCAACGCTCGCACGATCGGCTGTCACCTGCACTTCGAGATCCACTCGCGCGGACGGCCGGTCGACCCGGCGCCCGAGCTGCACGCCTGGGACCGCTGGAGCTGACCGCAGTCGGCCGGCGCTCGTGATGGTCCGTCGACGCAGCTGAGCGTGCGTGGGTCGCCGTGAGCGGCTCTGCGATCATCGTCTCGATGGCGACGACTCGTCGCGAGCCGGTGGGGTCGGCCGATCACAACGTTCCGGCGCCCTTGACGTCTCTGGTGGGCCGGGCGCGTGAGCTTGAGCGCGTTGGCGAGTCGCTGCGCACGACGCGCCTCGTGACGGTGACCGGCCCCGGCGGCGTGGGCAAGACGCGTCTTGCGCTGGCGCTCGCGGCGCGTGAGATCGGACGGCGGCCCGACGGCGTGTGGCTCGTGGATCTCGCTTCGGGCCCCGAGATCCCGGACGTCGCAGCGCAGGCGGCTCGGATGCTCGGCGTCGGGAGTGCCCGTGGAGAGACCCCCGCCGATGCGCTGCGCAGGTACCTGAGCGACCGTGACGTGCTGCTCGTCTTCGACAACTGCGAGCACGTCGTGGACGCGTGCGCCGAGCTCGCACATGCGTTGCTCACGTCGTGCGCCAACGTCCGGATCCTGACGACCAGCCGGGAGTCGCTGGGGGTCAGCGGCGAGACGGTGTGGCGGTTGGAGCCGCTACGCGCCGAGGATGCCTATCGCCTGTTCGTGGAGCGCGCGAGGCAGCGGCGGCCGGACTTCATGCCCGATGAGCAGACGGACGCGACGATCGAACGGTTGTGCGCGCGACTTGATCGTCTGCCTCTCGCGCTCGAGCTTGCCGCTGCCCGTGTCAGTGTCATGTCGCCGGCCGAGGTTCTGGCGGGACTGGAGAGCCGCCTGGGCGGTCTCGGTACGGGGACGCGCGGTGCCCCGCCGCACCACCGCACGGTGCGGGCGGCGGTCCAGTGGAGCTACCAGTTGCTCGATCGCACCGAGCAGGATGCCCTGCGCAGCCTCGCGGTCTTCGTGGGCGGCTTTGACGCCCAGGCCGCCGCGGCGGTTGCGCCGGCACCCGCGTTGGACGTCCTCGCGCGCCTGGTGGACAAGTCGCTGATCGCGGTGATGCAGACCTCACGCGCAACGACGCGCTATCGGCTGCTGGAGACGGTGCGCGAATACGCCCAGGACCTGCTCGGCGACGGCGAAGAGCTGCAGGAAGCCCGCGAACGTCATCTGCGACATTTCTCGGCGCTCGCCGACGTGGCGCGCGAGGAGTGGCTGTCGACCGGCGCCCAGCGGTTCGTCAACGAGCTCGACGACGACTACGAGAACGTGCGCGCGGCGCTGGAGCGGGCCGCGACCACCGATCCGTGCTCCGCGATGCGCATGCTGGGCGGCACGAGAGATCTCTTCTTCAGGTTTGGCCAAGCCGACGGTCTTCGTCTCGCGCGGTTGGTCCTCGAGCGTTGTCCGGTGCGCGACCGTCATCGCGTGGAGGCGCAGATCGCCGCAGGACAGCTTGCGGTCTCGATGGGCGATTCGGAGACGGCCCGAGGCGTGCTGGCCGCGGCCCGGGCGCTCAGCATCGAACTCGATGAGCCGGTCCTCGAGGCGTGGATTCGCTTCTTCCAGGGCTTGTCGGACACCCTCAGCGGCGCCGTCGAGTCCGGGCGCGAACACCTCCAGGCGAGCCGTGCGCTGCACCACGATCTAGGGATCCGCATCGGTGAGGCCCGTTCGCTTGCGGTGCTCGGGATGACGTTCGTGATGGCGAACGAACCCGCTCGCGCCGGCGAGCTGCTCGAAGCCGCACTGTCGATCTACGAGGCGGAGCAGGACCAGTGGGGGCAGGGACAGTGCCACACGTTTCTCGGCGTGGTCGCCGAGTCGCGTGCGTCTGATCGGGCGCGCCCGGCGGCGCACTACCGCCGGGCGGTCGAGTGCCTGCGTCCGTCGCGCGATGCGACGCTGCTACCGGTTGCCCTCGTCTTTCAGGCCGGCATGTTGGAGCGCCGTGACCCGGCCGCCGCCCTCAAGGTCCTGTCCGCGGCGTGCTCGTTGCGAGCCCGCGTCGGCGGCGAGTTCGCGCCGTTCTACCGGGCGCGACTGGAGCGCGTGCGCGCGGCGGGCTATGCGGCGCTGGGCGCGGACGCCGAGCGGCTGTGGACACACGGCGCGCGTCTCAGCCTCGACGATGCGGTGGCGCTCGCGTTCGGCGCTTCGACACCGCACCGCGCATCGCCTGCCGGAGTCAGCGCTCGCGAGTTCGAGGTCGCGGGCCTGGTGGCGGAGGGTCTCTCCAACAAGGAGATCGCGGCTCGCCTGCAGCTCTCCGTGCGTACCGTCGAGAGCCACGTCCGTCATGGGCTCGACAAGCTGGGACTCAACAACCGCACGCAGCTCGCGGCCTGGGCGCGCGAGCGCAGTCAGTAGCCAAGCCGCAATTGCACTGATGAACGCGGGGCCGCACAGGCTTACGTTGCGGGTCAAGCCGCCGATGCACGGCGGGACACACGCAAGCCACTGGAGTGAATCATGGCGATCTGCCTCATCATCGAGAACCCCGAGCAGACCGAGGAGCACACAGAGCGCGCGATGCGCCACGTCCGCAGCACCGGGTCCGTGCCTCCCGAAGGCGCGCGCCTGCTGTTCGGCGGGCCTGCGCAACCGGGCTGGCGGTTCATCAGCGTGTGGGATTCGCGCGAGGCGCTCGAGCGGTTCGTCGACGAACGACTCTCGCCCGCCTATGACGAAGCCGGCCTGTCGCTCGGCGACGTCACGCGCACGCAGTTCGAGGTCCATACGCTGGTCGCCGGCGATCTCACCGGCGCGCCGCAGCCGGCGTGACGGCCAAACGGCGCGATCGAGCGCGAGCAGGACATCGACACGGAAGCCATCGGCGTTCCTGATCCGGACCGACGACGGGGACCGAGCGGGTCGGCCGGCGAAATGCCGAACGCGGGTCGTTCACCGAAAGCGCTGGGCGAGCTAGAAGCCCGCCCAGCGCTCCTTCGAGCGCGGCCGCTCGCGCTGGCGGCACAGCACGCAGACGACGTCGGAGTCCTCGGGCCGCGCCGCCTCGGGCTCGACGTATTCGTGCCGGCGCTCGCCGGCGAACCACACGTGGCCGCAGTCGTCGCACGTGCGCTCGTTCGGGTCCGGCCAGCCCTCCGGTATCGGTGCGGCGGGGCTCATCGGCTCGACGACGCCCGCGCGGCGCCCTGGCGCGGGGACAGGTCGCCGCTCGCGACCTTGAAGGCGATCGTGTCGCGGTAGTTGCGCCTGCCGTCGCGCGTGCGTGCGGCCGCCTGCGCCGGCGTGACGCGCAGGTCGTCGAGCTCACGCGCGACCTCCGGGTCGAAGCAGCGCGCCTCGAGCCACTTCGCGGTCTGCTCGTCGTCGAAGCCGGCGTCGGTCCACGCCCTGGCGGCCGCGGCGGGATCGCCGACGTGTTCGGCGAGCTCCTCGAAGCGGGCGATCGTCTCGGCCTTCGTCGTGGATCTCCCCCAATGTGACATCGCCACGCATGCTGCCCGATCGCGCGCGTCTTGGGTAGAGGCCGGCG
>DASZDB010000443.1:0-3013 GCA_035942495.1 Solirubrobacteraceae bacterium | reverse complement strand
GCCGCGATGAGCCGCGTCGTCGTCGCGGGCGCGGGCGTCGGGGGGCTGGCGTGCGCGGTCCGGCTTGCTCGCGCGGGTCACGCGGTGACGGTTCTCGAGCAGGGTCCGGCCGCCGGGGGCAAGTGCGCGCGCGTCGTTCGCGCGGGCTTTCGCTTCGACGCCGGTCCGTCGCTGCTGACGATGCCCTGGCTCGTGCGCGAGCTGCTCGGCGATGCGGTGCAGCTCGTGCGCGTCGAGCCGGTCACTCGCTATCGCTTCGCCGACGGCACGAGCATCGAGCTGTCCGCCGATCTGCCGCGCACGGTTGCCGCGCTCGAGGACTGGTCACCCGGAGCGGGCGCGGACTGGGCGCGCTTTCTGCGCATCTGCGCGGCGATGTGGCGCGCGTCGCAGCCCGTCCTCACCGGACCGCCGCCGTGGCCGCCGCGGATGAGCGCCGGCGAGCGGCCGCCGGACCCGCGCGCCCTGCTGCACGTGCGCCCGTGGCACACCCTGCGCACGCTGGCGTCCGCGACGGTCCGCGACCCGCGGCTGCGCCTGGTCGTCGAGCGCTTTGCCACGTACGCCGGCGCCGATCCACGGCGCGCCCCCGCGGCCCTGGCGGTGGCCGGCTACGTCGAGCATGCATTCGGCGCGTGGCACGTGCGCGGCGGGATCTACGCGATCGTCGAGGCCCTTGTCGCGGGGTTGCGCGAGGCGGGCGGAGTGCTTCGCTGCAACGTGCGAGCCGAGGCCGTGACGCTCGCCGGCGGCGCCACGACGACGTTGTGGGGCGCGGGCGGGGCGCGCGGCCGCGTGACGGGCGTGCGCACGAGCGACGGCCCGCTCGCTGCGGACGCGGTGGTCTTCAACGGTGACGCGCCGTCGCCGCGCGAGCGCTCGCTTTCGGGCTTTGCGCTGATGCTCGGATTGCGCGGCCGCGACGCGAGCCGCGTGCACCACGAGATCCGCTTCCCGGACGTGACCGATCCCGAGTGGGAGGACGTCTTCGTCGCGCGGCGCCCCGTGTGCGACCCGACGCTCTACCTCGCCGCGTCGTGGGTCACCGATCCGCGCGAGGCGCCCGCCGACGGCGAGAACCTGTTCGTGCTCGTCAACGCGCCGAGCGGCGGCGTGAACTGGGACGCGGAGGGCGAGCGCTACGCGGCGCACCTCGTCGCGCGCCTGGGCTTGGCCGCTGAGCAGGTCGAGTTCGCGCTGCGGCGCACGCCGGACGACCTCGAGCGCGAGACCGGCGCCGTCGGCGGCGCGATCTACGGCATCGCCCCGCACGGCCGGCTCGGCACGCTGCGCCGCCCGCCGAACGTGGTGCGCGGCGTCCGCGGCCTGTGGCGCGTGGGCGGCACGACGCACCCCGGCGGCGGCCTGCCGCTCGTGCTGCTCAGCGCGGCGACGGTGGCGGCGGAGGTCGATGCGGGTTAGGGCGAGGCCTCAACCGCGCGCAGGGGATCCGCGCCGCCCCACGTGCCGCTGCTCGCATACGGCGTGAAGCGGGCGAAGAGCTCCTCGGAGTACCACCTCTCGGAGCGCGTGCGGCGCACGACGTCGCGGTGCTCGGGACGACGGTAGGCGTAGTCCTTCACGGCGGCCAGCGACTGCCACAACGAGAACGTGGCCTGCCGCGCGACCGGCCACTCGCCCATGCCGACCGACGCCAGCAGCCCCGGCCGGCCGTGCAGGTCCGCGGCCGGCGACGCGATCGCCCGTGAGAACGCGACGAGCTTCGACGGCCGGACGGCGGCGCGGGTGAGGATCGCGACGGGCGCTCCCGCGGCCGCCTGCGCGGCGGCGGCCGGCGGCGCGTCCGCGAAGAGCGGATCGCCGTTCCACGCACCGTGGGCGCGCAGCGGCGCCAGCCGGACGTCGTAGACCTCTGCGCCGCGGTCGTGCCAGCCCCGGACGACGGGCGAATCGGCGAGAAACGCGTCGAGCGCGGCCTCCTCCTCCCAGACGGCGAACAGCGCCCAGCGGCGCAGGTCGGCCGACAGCGTCATCGTCTGCCCCCGCCCGGTCCCGAGCTGCTTGCAGAACCGCAGCCCCGCCGTGGCTCGCAGGAGCGGCCGGTCCAGCCCCATCCGCGCCAGTCCCTGCGGCGCGGTGGCGCGCGGATAGCGGACGAGGTGAAACGAGGCGAGCATCGATCCAGTATGCGGCCGAACGCGAGCGGCTCAGAAGCCCGGCGCAATCACGCTGTGGCTGCGGCCGGCGGTCGCGTCGTACGTCCGCCCGCGCCACGTCCGCGACGGGCGGATCGCGCTCCACGTCAGCCACGCCGTCACCGGCAGGTCGGTGAGCGGCGCGAGCGCGTACGGCAGACCGCGTGGCGTCGTGTAGGCGCGGGCAAGCGCGAGGTGGATCGCCAGCCGGACCGCCAGCAGGACCACGTCCAGCGGGGTGCCGTGCCGGCTGACCACGCGCGGGAGCGGCAGCGCGAACGTGAGCCAGAGCAACGCGACGTCGCCGGACTGCTGCAGCGGGCCGGTCGCTCCTGAGCCCATCAGCGAACGGCCCCAGCCGGTCCAGGTCTCGTGCGCGGAGGCGTACATCCGCACCTCGAGCAGGTCGGCGGCGTCGGCGAATCCGATCCGGGCGCCCTCCGCACGCAGCGAGCGGGCCAGCGCGATGTCCTCGGAGAGGTTGCCGCGCACGCGCCCCCAGCCACCGGCGGCGAGGAAGGCCGCACGCCGCACGACGACGCACTGCCCGTTGGCCAGCGCGCGCCGCGGGCTGGGCTGCCAGTCCTCGACATCGGTCGGGCCGAAGCGGTAGGGCAGCGTCGCGGCCATCGCCGGATGCAGGAGCCGCTCGGCGGCGGTGCGGCAGACGAAGCGCGGCGCCGCGCTGAGCAGGTCAAACGGCTCGGCCGCCGCGATCAGCGCGCCGATCAAGCCCGCTTTGGGCCGGGTGTCGGCGTCGAGGAAGACCACCCAGTCTCCGCTCGCCGCCTCGAGGCCCTGCTGCAGCGCCCACGGCTTGCCGACCCACCCCGCCGGCAGCTCGGCGCCGTCGATCA
>DASZDB010000442.1:0-3615 GCA_035942495.1 Solirubrobacteraceae bacterium | reverse complement strand
CGCCTGGCGCTCGCCCTCGAGCGGGTGGCAGTCGCGATCGCCGCCCGCGTCGGTGCGATGGAGATCGAGCTCGCCGCGGGTCGCGCCGCGGGCGATGACCTCGCGGCGCAGCTGCGCAGCTGCGCCGCGGAGGAGGCGCAGATCCAGGCGCTGCTGCGCGAGCGCGGCGACGCGGTCACGCGCGCCGAGGTCCGCGCTCAGCAGGCGCGCGACCACGCCGCCGACGCCGACCACGAGCTCGTGCTGCTGGCCGAGCGCCTCGGACTGCCGGCCGAGCGCGCCGGCGAGCCGCTCGGCGACGCCGAGGCGCAGACGCTGCGCGATCGCATCGAGCGCCTCGCGCGCCGTCGCGAGCAGCTCGGGCCGGTCAACCCGCTCGCCAAGGCCGAGTACGACGAAGCGCTCGCCCACGTCACCGAGCTCGAGCGCCAGCGCAGCGACCTCGAGACCGCGCTACGCGAGCTGCGCCTGCTCATCCGCGACACCGACCGCCAGATCCACGAGACCTTCGAGGAGACCTTCGAGGCCGCTGCGCGCAACTTCGAGGAGCTCGCCACGCACTTGTTCCCCGGTGGCCGCGGACGGCTGCGGCTCGTCAAGGAGGACCAGGGGATCACCGGTTTCGCCGGCCGGCCGCTGGGCGCGCTCGAAGGCGGGAGCGGCGCCGAGGGCGCGGTGGACGCCGTCGACGCCGCCGAGCTCGAGGACGCCGCGAATGCCGAAGAGGAGCTGCTCGGCGTCGAGATCGAGATCACCCCCGCCGGCAAGTCGATGAAGCGCCTCTCGCTGCTGTCGGGCGGCGAGAAGTCGATGACCGCGATCGGCTTCCTGTTTGCGGTCTTTCTCGCCAGGCCGTGCCCGTTCTACATCCTCGACGAGGTCGAGGCCGCGCTCGACGACCCCAACATCACCCGCTTCCTGCAGCTGCTGCGCCGCTACGCCGACCGCGCGCAGTTCATCGTCGTCACGCACCAGAAGCGCACGATGGAGGCCGCCGACACGCTGTACGGCGTCTCGATGGGCGACGACGGCGTCTCGAAGGTCGTCTCGCGGCGCCTGCCGCGCGACGATGCGGCCGAGGCGGGCGTCTCGCCGGCGCCCGCGCCCGCCGCGGGCGCCGCCTGAGCGGGGTGTCGCGGCGTGCAGGTCCGACCGGTCACGCGCGACGATCTGCCGGCGCTGCTCCCGCTGATCGCCGACTACCAGCGCTTCTACGGCAACACTGCGCCCGACGACGACCACAACGCCGGCTTCTTCGGGCACTTCGTCGCGGGCGGCGAGCGCGGGATGCTGATTGCGGCCTACGACGACGGCGGCTCGATCGCGGGCTACACCTGCCTGTACTGGACCTATTCGTCGATCTCTGCCACCGCTGTCGTCCTGCTCAACGACCTCTACGTCGGGCCCTCGCGGCGCGGCGTCGGCGTGGGGGCGGCGCTGCTCGCCGCCGCCCGCGATGTGGCCCGCGACCGCGGCTGCTCGCACCTGCGCTGGGTGACCGAGCTGCACAACCGTCGCGCCCAGCGCCTCTACGAGCGCGTCGGCGCCGAGCGCGTCGCGTTGTTCGAGTACGAGATCGACCTGCGCTGAGCGCCGGACTCGAACCGACGTCATCCATCACGCGAGGTGATGGCTGACTCCACGGACGCGTCTTCGACTTCTGGATGCGTGCGTGAGAGGCTTGTGGGGATGGAACTCCGGCACCTCAGAACGGTCGTGGCGATCGCCCGCCACGGGTCCTTCACCAAGGCCGGCGAGGAACTGCATCTCGCTCAGTCGGCGGTCTCGCAGCAGCTCAGCCGCCTCGAGGCCGAGCTCGGCATCACGCTCTTCACGCGGTCGAGTCGCAGCGTCGAGCTGACGGCCGAAGGCGAGCTCGTCCTGGACTACGCGCAGCGAGTGATCTCCGAGGTCGACGGGCTGCGCGACGAGCTCGACGAGATCGCCGGCCTACTGCGCGGCGACCTGCGCCTCGGCGGCATGTGGCCGACCGGCCTGTATGACCTCTACGCGGTCATCGCCGACTTCCACGACCGGCACCCCGGCGTGGCGATCCACTTCGTGGAGGGCACGCAGGAGGAGATGCTCGCGCAGATTCGCGCCGACGAGCTCGACGCGATCTTCACGGCGGTCGACCCCGATGCGCTCGGCGACGACTTCGCCGCCACGCTGCTGTCGGAGGAGGAGTTCGTCTGCACTCTGCCGGTCGGCCACCGACTCGCCGCGCAGGACCACGTCACCTTCCAGCAGCTCGCGGGCCTCGACCTCGTGACCTACCGCGAGAACTCCGCGCTGCGCCGGCGCTTCGAGCAGACGCTCGGCGACCACGGCCTGACGCCGCGCAACGCCTTCATCTGCACGGAGATGGCGGCCGTCCGTACGCTCGTCTCCAAGGGGATGGGCGTCGCGGTCATCCCGCGCTCCGCCGCCGAGGAGCCCGGGCCGCCGATCGAGCTGCGCCCGATCGGGCCGCAGCCGTTCACGTGGCCGGTCGCGCTCGTGTGGCGAGCGCGCCGGCGCCAGCCGCCGGCCGCGAAGGCGTTTCTCGCGCTCGCGATCGCTCGCGCGGACGAGGCGACGCCGCCCGTGCGCCTCGTCGCGTAGCGGACGCCGCCGCCGGTCGGGCGGGGACGGGGACGCCGGCGCGATCCGTACATGAACAACTGCCGGATCGATGACCGCGTCCAATCGAGTCGGCACAAGTGCATGACATGCGTGCAGAAGTGACGGCGAAGCAGCCGCGCGGCCTCGTTCCGGCAGTTGTGCACGCGATCGCCCGCCCGCGCCAAGCAGGAGCGCCGATTACCGCCCCGCCGTTGCGAGCGCGATGCCGGCAGCGGGCCACCGGCCAGGCGGCGCGGCCGTACCCAGACGATCGATTGCGCCATGTAGCTATCGTCGCCCATCGCCATGGCACGCGACTGGTCAGATCTGTTCATCACCAACGGCGCGCGACCGGCCGCTGCCGCGGCGGCCGCGGCCGCCGAGGAACCCGCTCGCAAGCGCGGGTTCTTCAAGAAGCTGCGCACCAACCTGTCCAAGACGCGCGAGGCGCTCGGCGCGGAGATCCAGGCCACGCTGCTGGAGGGTGACGTCGACGAGGAGACGTGGGAGCGCCTCGAGGAGGCGCTGATCATGGCCGACGTCGGCGCCGCGACGACCGCGCGCGTCGTCGGTGAGCTCGAGGCCGAGGCGTCCGGCGGGGAGGTCACGGGCGGGGAGGCGCTCAGCCGTCGCCTGTCGGAGATGCTCGCCGCGATCGCCCGCACCGGCGACGACCGCATCGACCTGCGCGCGTCGCCCACCGTGATCATGGCCGTCGGTGTCAACGGGACCGGTAAGACGACGACGATCGGCAAGCTCGCATGGCATCTGGGTCAGTAGCTGGGGCTGAAGGTCGTGCTCGGCGCCGCCGACACGTTTCGCGCTGCCGCCGTGCAGCAGCTCGAGGGCTGGGCCCAGCGGGCCGGCTGCGAGATCGTCTCCGGCCCGGAGGGCTCGGACCCCGGCTCGGTGGCCTACGACGCGATCAAGCAGGGCCGCGAGCGCGGCGCGGACGTCGTGATCATCGACACGGCCGGGCGGCTGCACACGCAGGACAACCTCATGGCCGAG
>DASZDB010000441.1:0-1892 GCA_035942495.1 Solirubrobacteraceae bacterium | reverse complement strand
GACGTGGAGTTCATCGATTCCACGGGGCTGAGCGTGATGCTCAACGGCCTGCGGCTCATCAACCAGCGCCGCGGCCGACTCGCGCTCGTGTGCACGAACCCGACCGTGCTGCGGCTCTTTCAGATCACGAAACTCGACCGCACGTTTGACATCTTCGGCGATCGCGCGGCGGCGATCGCGCACGTCACGGCGACGGCGTAGCCGCCGGCAGCTCGGCGGGGGCGCCGAACGGGCGCAGCAGCGCCGGCAGCGCGACCGAGCCGTCGTCTCGCTGGCCGTTCTCGAGCAGCGCGATGAGCGTCCGGCTCACCGCGATCGCCGTGCCGTTGAGCGTGTGCACGACCTCCGGCCTGGCGCCCTCGCGGCGCAGCCTGATCTCCAGTCGGCGGGCCTGGAAGTCCGTCGTGTTCGAGGTCGACGTGACCTCGCGGTAGCGGCCCTGACCGGGCAGCCACGCCTCGATGTCGTACTTCTTCGCCGCGCTCGGGCCGAGGTCGTTGACGGCGATGTTCACGACGCGGTAGGGCACCTCGAGCTCCGTGAAGATCTCCTCCTCGATCGACAGCAGCCGCTCGTGTTCGGCGGCGCTCGCCGCAGGCTCGACGAACGAGAACATCTCGACCTTGTCGAACTGGTGCACGCGAAAGATGCCGCGCGTGTCCTTGCCGGCGGCGCCGGCCTCGCGCCGAAAGCACGGCGAGAAGCCGGCGTAGCGCAGCGGCAGGTCGACGGCGTCGATGATCTCGCCGGCGTGCATCGACGCCAGCGCCACCTCGCTCGTCCCGACGAGGTACAGGTCGTCCTCGGCCACGTGGTAGATCTGCTGCTCGGTGTCGGGCAGCATCCCTGTCCCGTAGAGCGCGGCCTGCCGCACGAGGACGGGCGGGATCACCGGCTCGAAGCCGTGCTCGTCGCGCAGCTTCGTCATGACCCACTGCACGAGCGCGAGCTCGACCGTCACGAGATCGCCGCGCAGGATCGGAAAGCGTGCGCCGGACAGCCGCGCGCCGCGTTGCATGTCGATCCGCTCGCCGGCGAGCTCGAGGTGGTCGCGGCCGCGCTTGCCCGCCTCTCCGACGACGTAGAGCACCTCGTCCTCGGGCTCGGCCGCCGTCGGGTCGGGCAGGTTGGGCAGCGTGCGCAGGACCTCCTGCAGCTCGGCCTCGGCGTCGCGTGCCTGCTCGGCGCGCGCCTTGACCTCCGCCGAGAGCATCTTCAGGTGCTCCAGCGTGCCGCTGACGTCGCGCCGCTCGCGCTTGCCCGCGGCGACCTCCTCAGAGGCGGACCTCTGCTCGGCGCGCAGCGCCTCGGCGGCCTGCGTCGCCTCGCGCCAGCGCGCGTCGAGGTCGACGACGCGGTCCAGGCGCGCGGCCGCATCGGGTCCGCGTCGCGCGAGCGCCGCCCGAACCGTCTCCGGGTCGCGACGGATCAGCCTGAGGTCGAGCATGGCGGGTGGTTACCCGCCGACGGTCTCCGGCCCCGGAGCCCCCAGCTTCTCGGTCTCGTCGCCCGGGCCGCCGCCGGCGTACTTCGCGAGAAACTCGGCGACCGCCGTCGCCTCTTCGCCGGTGACGATGTTCTCGGGCATGATCGCGCCCGAGAAGCCGCCGTTCTGGATCGCGAAGAGCACGTCGGCGACGGTCTCCTTGCGGTCGTCGAAGTTCGGCCCGTCCTCACGCTCGCGGTTGGTCACGTTGAACGTGGAGCCCTGCGTTCCGGCGACGCCGAGCGTGTGACAGCCGGCGCAGCGCTCGACGAAGATCTTCGCCCCGTCGTAGTTGGGATCGTCGGCAGCCAGCTCGATGCTCTTCGACCCGCAGCCGGCGGTGAAGGTCGCCGCAGCGGCGACGCATGCGGCGATCAGGAGACCGCGGGCCAGGGGCGGCGCAGCT
>DASZDB010000440.1:0-1956 GCA_035942495.1 Solirubrobacteraceae bacterium | reverse complement strand
ACCGCGAGCGTCACTGCGACGCGTGCTTCAGCGGCCGCTACCCGCTCGAGGGCAGCGACGAGGCACAGGGCAAGAACGCGTTCGAGCTGCCGCTCGTCGGCGCTCGCGTCGGCTGACGCCGCCGCCGGCGGCGTCCCTCAGTCGGCGTCCGGAAGCCTTCCCCAGCGGGGCATCGACGAGCCCTCGCCGAGGCTGACCTTGCGGTCGGCGCGGTCGGAGCGACCGAGCTTCGTCGGGTACGGCGGCTTCTTCCACGGATGCGGGCCGATCGCCCCGTAGTGGTCGCGCAGGTAGGCGACGAGATCGCCGCGATGCTCGGCGCACGCGTAGCGCGGCGGCCCGTACGGGCCGTGGCCGTGCCAGACGAGCCACTTCTCGGGCATCGCCTCGACGTAGGCGCCGAAGGTGACCTCCACGACGGTCTTCTCGAGGCTCACCTGCGTGAGCGGGTCCGGCTGCGCGTCACAGAACTGGCAGCGGAAGATGAAGCTCGCCATGTGCCTGCCGCCGTACCCACGCCGGCGATATCCGCAAACACGCCGCGGCGCGGCGCGCGCTGCTACTTGACCTGCGGGCCGTAGCCCCACTTCGGCATGGCCGAGCGGCCGCCGGCGGCGATCGCGCGCTCCTTGTCGGGATTGCGCAGGTCCGTCGGATACGGCGGGCGCTTCCAGGGGTGAAAGCCGATCGAGCCGTAGTGGTGGCGCAGGTAGGCGACGAGGTCGCCGCGGTGCGCGGGGCAGGCGTAGCGCGTCGGTCCGTAGAGCCCGCGGCCGTGCCAGATGAGCCACTGCTGGGGCATCGCGTCCTCGTAGGCGCCCCACATGAGCTCGGGCACGCTCTTCTCCAAGCTGATCTGGGTCAGCGGGTCAGGCTGCGAGTCGCAGAACTGACAGCGAAAGATGAGGCGCACCGACATCTCCTCGTCCACAGTACCCGCCAGCGCGAGTGTGTCCACTCTTTCACTCGCGCGCGTGGATCCGCTCAGAAGCCGCCGGTGATCCCGCGCCGCGTGGCGATCTCCCACGCGTGGTCGGTGTCGTCCGACGCCAGGCTGTGGGGATACGGCGGTCGTTTCCAAGGGTGAAAGCCGATCGTCCCGTAGTGCGCGCGAAGGAAGGCGACGAGATCGCCGCGATGCTCGGGGCAGGCATAGCGTGCGGGACCGTAGAGGCCACGTCCGTGCCAAATGAGCCAACGCCCGGGCAGCGCGTTCTGGTAGGCGCCCCAGACGAACTCGCGCATCGCGCCCTGAAGCCTCAGCTGCGTCAGCGGATCGGGCTGTGCCGTACAGAACTGACAGCGGAAGATGAAGGTGACGGTCATCCGGTTCGAGCGTATCGCCACGTGCAAGCGCAGGAGGCGATTACCCATCGCCGCGCCGGGCCCTAACCAACTTCTTCGCGAAGGACGGGCCGCGCCGGCCCCGAAAATGTGCCGTCCCTGCGGCGACTTTGCGCAGGCGGCCGGCGCGCGCCGGATCGCCCGCTAAGGTCGAACGTCGCCATGGATCCGTGCAATCCGCAAGCCGCGCTGCGCGAGACCTTCGGCTTCGACGCCTTTCGCCCGGGCCAGGAAGCCGCGGTCCGCGCCGCGATCGGCCCGCCCGCGCGCGACGTGCTCGTCGTCATGCCCACCGGCGCCGGCAAGTCGCTGTGCTACCAGCTGCCCGCGCTCGTGCGCGACGACGTGACGCTCGTCGTCTCGCCGCTCGTCTCGCTCATGCAGGACCAGGTCGACGCCCTGGCGAAGATCGCGCCCGGCCGCGTCGCGCTCGTCAACTCCCAGCGCGACGCCGCCGAGAACCGCGCCGCACTGCAGGCCGCCGCCGACGGCGAGCTGCGCCTGCTCTACGTCGCGCCCGAGCGCTTCTCCTCCGCGCCGTTTCTGCAGGCGATGAAGAACATCAAGATCGGCCTCTTCGTCGTCGACGAGGCGCACTGCGTCTCGCAGTGG
>DASZDB010000439.1:0-5153 GCA_035942495.1 Solirubrobacteraceae bacterium | reverse complement strand
ACCCGTCGAGCACGCCGGTCAGGTGACGCACCCGGCGCCAGTGGCGCAGCCCCTCGGCGGGCGACGCGGATTCGGCCCACGCGGCGGCGCGCGCATGCCAGCCCGCTGCCGTGAGCTTGTCGCCCGACGCCTCGGAGTGGTGGGCGAGCAGGGCCGCGCGCTCGTCGAGCCCGTCCGGGTAGGTGCGCTCGATCGCCGAGGCGACCGTACGGTGCGCGCTGGCTCGCCGGTCCGAGAGCTGGGATTCGTAGGCGACCTCCTGGGTCAACGGATGCTTGAACACGTACTCGCGGCTGGTGCCGGATCCGTGCGCGATGACCCACTGAGCGCTTGCGAGCACCTCGACCGCCTCGTCCCGCTGGGTCTCGACGAGCTCGGAGACCTCGCTCAACAGCGGTCCGGGGATCGCGTTGCCGATGACCGACATCGTCTGCACGAGCGCCTTCTCACGCGCGGGCAGACGGTCGATGCGCGCCGCGAGCGCTGCCTGGACCGTCGGCGGCAGGACGACGCCTTCGAGCTCGACTGCGAGCTCGTACCGCCCGCGGGCGCCGCTGAGATGGCCGTTCTCGGCGAGCGCCTGGACGATCTCCTCGATGAAGAACGGGTTGCCGCCGGCGCGTGCGCGGATCAGCGGCGCGAGGCCGTCGACGGAGGCGTCGAGCCCGAGGAGCCCGGTCAGCAGATCGTCGGTCGCGTCGGAGTCGAGCGGACCGAGGCGCACCTCGGTGTGCGGCGCGTCCCTCGGCCAGCCGGCGTCGTGCTCCGGGCGGTAGGTAGCGATGAGCAGGGTCCGGGTGTCGACGGCCGCTTCGACGAGCTGCTCGACGAACGCGGCGCTTGCGTCGTCGAGCCAATGCAGGTCCTCGACCACGAGCACCGCCGCCCTGGCGCGGGCACGCGACACGACCATCCGCGCCACCACCGCGAGGAGCTGGTGCTGGCGCGCCTCGGGATCCAGCGGCGCAGCGGGAAGCTCAGAGTCCCCGATGCCGAGGTACGCCAACAGCAGCGGCAGGTCGCCAGCAGATGCCGGATCGAGCCCCAGCATCGTCGTCTCGATCCGCGCGCGGGCGATCTCCGGCGCGTCGTCCTCGGCGATGCCGAAGGCCTCGCGCAATAGCGCGAGCACCGGTAGCAGCGGGACGAAGCGCCCGTGCGCGACGCCGTGGGTTGTGGTGACCGCCAGCCCACGCGCGGCGCAGCCGGCGACGAACTCGTGCACGAGACGGCTCTTGCCGACGCCTGGGTCGCCGACGATCCCGACCGCCCGTCCGTGTCCCGCCAACGCGTGCTCGAACGCCGACGTGAGCGCGGCGATCTCTGCGTCGCGACCGATGAACGGCGACAGCCCGCGCGTGGCGGCCACCGCCGTTAGGCGCGTCTGCGCTGCCCCAGGCCCGATCAGCTCGAGCACGCGCTGGCGCCCCTGCGCACCCTTGACCTCGAACTCACCCAGCGGCTGCAGCACGAACTCGCCCTCGACCAGCGCGGCGGTGGACGCGCTGATCGCCGCCGACCCCGCGGGGGCGAGCGCCTCGATGCGCTTGCCCAGGGCGGTCGTGTTGCCGATCGGCACGAAGTCCATGTGGACGTCGTCGCCGATGTCGCCCACGATCACCTCGCCCGAGTTCAGCCCGCAGCGGATCGCGAACTCGACCCCGTCCCTCTGCGCCAGCTCGGCGGCCAAGCGGACCACCTCGCGCTGGAGCTCGAGCACCGCCAGGCACGCGCGCCGCGCGTGGTCCTCGTGCGCCAGCGGCGCGCCGAAGACCGCCATCAGGCCGTCGCCGGTGAACTGGTTGACGGTCCCCTCGAACGTGTGGACCGCGCGCGCGGCGATCGCCAGGAAACGGTCGAGGACGAAGCCCCAGCGCTCTGCGTCCAGCACGTGCGTCAGCTGCATCGAGCCGACGATGTCGGTGTACATCACCGTCACCTGCTTGCGCTCGCCCTCGATCCCGACGCGCTGCCCGAGGATCCTGGCCTCGAGCGCGCGCGGCGCGCGCAGTGGCTCGGCGCTCGGCGTCAGGGGGGTTCCGCAGCGCTCACAGAACCGCGCGCGATCGCTCGCGCGATGTCCGCACCCGGCGCAGTGTCTGAACCCCATGGTCGCCCTATCCCCGGGCCAGGCTACGGATCTCTGCAGCGATTGTCACTCGGTGCCGCGTTGCGACAGGGCCGTGACGTCGAGCACGGTGATGCGTCGGCGGTCGGTCGTGATCCAGCCGAGCTCTCGCATCGTTCGTAGTGCGCCTGCGACGGCGGCGCGTGAGGACGCGGTCCAGCTCCCGAGGTCATCCTGCGTGACCGGCAGCCGGATCTCGATCCCGGCGTCCGTGCGATCGCCGTAACGCTCGCACAGCTCGACCAGACGCGCGGCCACACGGCCGACCGTGTCGAGGTCCCCGAACTGGATGCGTGCACGGTTGGCGTCGCGAAACCGCGCGCTGATCACGTCGATGAGCGTCAGCGCGGCGGTCGGCGTCCGCTCGAGGTAGGCGTGGAACTCCGAGCCGGCGAGCGCCCGCGCCTCGACCGGCTCGATCGCGGTGACGTTGCTCGAGCGCGGCTCGCCGTGCATGAACGTCAGCTCGCCCAGGACGTCGCCCGGCCCGCGGAAGCTGAGCACCAGCTCCCGGCCGCGGGAGTCGCTGTTGCTCGCCTTGACGTGACCCGTCAGCAGGACGAGCACGCGGTCGCCCGCCTCGCCCTGGTGCATCAGCCGCTCGCCGCGGGCGAACCTGCGGCGGCCGCCGAGCTTCAGCAGCCCGTCACGGTCGCCGTCGGAGAGCAGCGCGAGGAAGGTTCCGGGCTCGGGGCGTAGCGCCACCGGCCGATGCTATCCCGAACCATTCCTCTGTCCGTTTCCCTTCGGCTTCTTCGGCGGGGGAGCCACGGGGCGTGGTAGGCGGGCTCCGCAACGCCGGCAGAAGCGCGCGCCCGCTGACGGCAGCTGACCACACATCCGGCAGGGGATCGCAGGCGCCTGCGTCATCCCTGGGACGCTAGGGCGGCCCGCCATCAGCGGCCACTCAATTCTGGATGTCCACGACGAAAGGACGAGGGTGGGTTCGCGGCTGAACGTCCAGAACTGGACGTTCCGAGTGTCCAAGACTGCGTAGTTGGTTCGTTCTGCGCGCCGTAGCGTCGCCTGCGAGTTGCGAAGGGCCGGCGTAGGGACCAACCAACCCAACGAGAGGACATCGCTGTGCCAACCATCATCGTCCACCACGACGTCGACGACACCGAGCACTGGCTCGCCTCGCCCAAGCGGGGAGAGTTCTTCGGCACCCTCGGCATCACGAACATCCGGACGTTCACCAACCCGCAGACGCCGACCCAGGTCGCGCTGATGCTGGACGTGCCGGACGTGGACGCGCTCATGGGCGCGCTGGGCAGCGAGGAGGCGACCGCCGCGATGAAGCACGACGGCGTCCGTCCCGACACCCTCGTCCTGTTGGTCGAGTCGTGACCAGCCAGACGACCGGTGCGGCGCCGATCGCCCTGCACGCCGGCGAGGGCCAGGCGCTGTGGTTCCTCGGCGCGCTGGTGATCGTTAAGGCGGCCGACGAGACCACTGCGGGGCGCGTGATGGTCAGCGAGACCTTCGCGCCGCGCGGGCACGGCTCGCCGCTGCACGTGCATCGCCACGAGGACGAGTGGTTCTACGTCCTCGAGGGCGAGGTGACGTTCTGGGTCGACGGCGAGGTCGTGGTCGGCACCGCGGGGACGTTCGTCTACGGCCCGCGCGACCACCCGCACACCTTCATGGTCACGTCCGACGTGGCCCGCTTCCTGCTCGTGACCGAGCCGGGCGACTTCTCGGGCTTCGTGCGCGCTGTGGCAGAGCCCGCGGCCGAGCGCGTCATCCCGCCGCCCGCCACCGAGCCGCCCGACATGGCCGCGCTGGCCGCGGCGGCCGCCGAGTACGGGGTCGAGTTCCTCGGCCCGCCAGGCATCCCCGCAGGCGGCGCGGCCGGATAGCGCGGGGATCGCCTACAGATGACGCCGCTGCGTTCACGATGCGGCCGGCTGGGACGCGGTCGCGTTGCCGCGCTGCCGTCTGCTGGTCGGGCCATTCGCCGGCGGCGATCGCCTGGCGCCCCCAGGGATGTCGAACGGGAACGTCAAACGTTGGGGGTCTGATTGGGATGGTTCGTGTCGCGAAGCGGCGCCCGCCGCAGCCAGCATGAGCGCCACATCCGGTTGGCGAGGCGGCCTCGTCTACAGCCGCGGAGGGGCGCTCGGCCAGCCCGCGGTACAGCAACTGTCCTGCTCCCTCGGGTCTGACGGCCCCGCGACGCGCAACAAACACACATTGGAGGAACGATGACGACGATGGATTCACAGCTCGAGCAGGCAGCGCCGCAGGCGGCGCTGGATCCGGGCCACATCATGCAGGTGGGGATGGGGTTCTGGGCTTCGAAGACCGTGCTCTCCGCAGTGGAGCTGGAGCTGTTCACACGGCTCGGCGACGGGGCGATGACGGCAGACGAGCTCGCCGGAGCATTCGGACTCGACGCGCGGGCGGTCCCGGACTTCCCCGACACGCTGGTCGCGCTCGGGTTCTTGCAGCGCGACGGCGACGGCAGCTGCGCGCAGTACCGCAACACCGCCGAGACCGCGGCGTTCCTCGACAAGGCCAGCCCGACGTACATCGGCGGCATTCTCGAGATGGCCAACGCGCGGCTGTACCCGTTCTGGGGCGACCTGACCGAGGCGCTGCAGACCGGCAGTCCGCAGAACGAGGTCAAGCACACCGGGACGGCGATGTTCGAGGAGCTCTACGCCGACCCGGCGCGCCTGGAGCAGTTCATGGGCGCGATGGCGGGTATCTCGGCGGGCAACTTCCATGCGCTGGCCGAGAAGGTCGATTTCTCTGGCTGGACGACAGTGTGCGATGTGGGCGGCGCCACCGGTCAGCTGTCGACGATCCTCGCGACACACCACGCCCACCTGCGATGCACGAGCTTCGACCTGCCGCCGGTCGCGCCGATCGCCGAGAAGGCGATCGCCGCCGCCGGCCTCAGCGATCGGGTCGGCGTCGCGTCGGGTGACTTCTTCGCCGACCCGCTGCCGAAGGCCGACGTGATCACGATGGGGCTGATCCTGCACGACTGGAACCTCGAGCGGAAGCTGCACCTGATCCG
>DASZDB010000438.1:0-6121 GCA_035942495.1 Solirubrobacteraceae bacterium | reverse complement strand
CGAGGCGCACCGCGACGTACTCCGTGCCGTCCTCGTCGAGGCGGTTCTTCAGCTCGGCGTAGCCGATCGCCGCGCCGATCGAGTCGGTGTCGGGATTGCGATGCCCAGAGACGTAGACGCGCGTCATCCCGTGTTTCGCAGCCCGCCGGCGATGCCGTTGATGGCCAGCAGGCTGGCCCGTACGAGCTGCGCATCGTCGGGATCGCCGCCGGGCGCGCGCAGGCGGCGCAGCAGTTCGAGCTGCACGAACGACAGCGGGTCGATGAACGGGTTGCGCCGCGCGATCGCGCGCTGCAGGATCGGCTCGCGGTCGAGCAGCTGCTGCTCGTCGCGCACCGCGCCGATCTCGCGCACGGTGCGACGGAACTCTGCCTCGATCGCGCCCCAGATGCGGTCGCGGATCTCGTCGGACACGCAGAGCTCCGCGTAGCGCCGCGCGATGTCGAGGTCGGCCTTGACGCACGCCATCTCGGCGTTGGAGATGAGCGCGGCGAAGTACGGCCAGTCGCTCTCCATCTCGCGCAGCAGCTCGACGCCGTGGCGCTCGCGGGCGTGCTCGAGGGCGGTCCCGAGGCCGAACCAGGCCGGCAGCACCGCGCGCGACTGCGTCCACGAGAAGACCCACGGGATGGCTCGGAAGTCCTCGATCCGGGCGGTCTCCTTGCGCCGCGCGGGACGCGAGCCGAGCCGCAGGCGCGAGACCTCGCGCACCGGCGTCGCCGCATGGAAGAAGTCGGCGAAGTCGGGGTCGCCGTAGACCAGGCCGCGGTACGCCGCGGTCGACACCTCGGCCATGTCGGCGACGACCGCCTCGAAGCGCTCCTGGCGCTCGGGCTGCTGCCCGGCGGAGCCATCCAGCGTCGTCACGAGCGCGGCACTCGTCGTCAGCTCGAGCTCGCGGTGGGCGATCTCGCGCAGCGAGAACTTCGCCGAGAGCATCTCGCCCTGCTCGGTGACCTTCAGCCGCCCGGCGACCGTGCCCGACGGCTGCGCGCGCACGGCGGTGTAGCTCGGCCCGCCGCCGCGTCCGACGGCGCCGCCGCGGCCGTGGAAGAACCGCCAGGTGACGCCGTGCTCGCGCATGACCTCGGCCATCTCGAGCTGCGCGCGGTAGACGCGCCAGCCCGAGGCCGTGTAGCCGACGTCCTTGTTGGAGTCCGAGTAGCCGACCATGATCTCCTGCTCGCCGGCGGCCTCCAGCGCCGCGCGGTACACGGGCGTCTCGAGCAGCGTGCGGATCGTCTCGCCGGACCTGGCCAGCGTCTCGCCGGACTCGAACAACGGCACGATCCGCAGCTGTGCGCCTTCGCCGCCGGCGCGCGCGAGACCGACCTCCTTCATGAGCAGCAGCACCTCGAGCAGGTCCGCCGGGCACGTCGTGTTCGAGATGACGTAGGACTCGATCGTGCCGGTGTGATCGCCCTGCAGCAGGTCGTGCATCGTGCGGAACGTCTCCACGACCTCGCGCGTGGCGGCGCTGAAGCCGCTGATGTCGAGCGGGATCAGGGGCCGGCGGTCGGCGATCTCGCGGGCGAGGACCGCCATCCGGTCCTGGTCGGCGAGCTGCGCGTAGCCCTCCTGCACGCCGAGCACCGCGAGGATCTCGTCGAGCGCAGCACGGTGCACCGACGAGTTCTCGCGCACGTCGAGCAGCGCGAAGTGAAAGCCGAACACCTCGACCTGGCGGATCACGTCGCGCAGCGCGTCCTCGGCCACGAACGACGCGTTCTGCTCGCGCAGCGCCTGCTCGGCCACCCGTAGGTCGACGAGCAGGTCGCCCGGCTGGCGGTAGCCGACGTCCCAGCCCTTGCGGGTCGCGCGCACGCGCTCGGCCAGCAGCTTGAACAGGCGCCGGTAGGGCTCCTCGGGGTTGCGCTGCGCCACCAGCGCGGCCATATCCGGAAACCGCTGCTCGAGACCGTCGAGGAGCACCCGCAGCGGCTCGGGCTCGCCGGCGACCCGCGCCGACAGCGTGATCCGGCTGGCGAGCGCGCGGATCGCGGCCTCGTGGCCGCGCAGGCAGGAGTCCTTCATGAGCGCGAGCGCCGACGCGGTCATCTGCGGCGTGACGTTGGGGTTGCCGTCGCGGTCGCCGCCGATCCAGGAGCCGAAGCTCAGCAACGGCGGGATCGGCGGCACCTCGCTGTCGGGATACGTCTCGCGGATCGCCGCCTCGAGGTCGCGGTAGACCTCGGGCACGACGTCGGCGAGCGTCGAGCTGAAGTAGATGAGCCCGGCGCGGACCTCGTCGAGCACGGTCGTCGTCACCGCGCGCAGCTCGTCGGAGCCCCACATCTCCTGCACGGCGGCGGCGATCTGGCGGCGGATCTGCGCATGCTGACCGGGGCCCGGGCGGCGCTCGTCGAGCTCGCGCAGCAGCGCGAAGATCCGGCCGAGCTTGCTGACGGTCGTGTAGCGGCGCGCCTCGGTTGGGTGGGCGGTGAGGACGAGCCGCACCTCCGCCGCGGCGAGCGTCTCGTGCAGCTCCTCGGCGCTCGTGCCGTCGGCGGCGATCTGCGCGACGGCGGCATGCAGCGAGCCCCGGCGCGGGCCCGGCTGCGCGTCGAGCTTGCGGATGCGCCGCACGCGGTCGAGGTCCTCGGCGAGGTTCATGAGCTGAAACCAGCGCGTGAGCATCCGGATGAGCAGCACGATCTGCGTCAGCGCGAGCTTCCCGACGAGCTCCGCGAGCTGGTCGGCCGCGCCCGCGTCGCCGCCGCGCGAGCGCTCGCCAAGCTCGATTGCGTCGCGATGCAGCGCGAGTGCCTCCGGCCCCTCGACGGCGCAGATGACCTCGTCGAGGACGCCTCCGAGCAGGGCCTCGTCATCCGCGTACGTGCGCGGGGCGACTTCGGCGGTGGCGACGGCGCTCATCGCGTCGAGGGTACTTGGCGGGTCCGCCGCCGGCTGTGTCCCGACGTGAACGATCTGGTGCGTGGTGTTCGCCACGACGTGGCCGAGACGGCGCCTGCACCCACGGGCGGAGCGCGCGTCGTCCTCGTCGACGAGAACGGCCGCCCCAGCCGCGGGACGCGTCGCTCAGGGTTTCGCGGCCGCGACGTAGCGGGTCAGCCGCGCGGGCTGCAGCGGCGCGTACTCGATCCGCGCGTCCTGGACGCGCAGGCGCAGGTCGCGCACGTTGTCGGGAGGGTGCGGTGCCGCAGGCCCCGCGGTCTGCAGCCGCAGGGTGGCATCGCCTTCACGCAGACGTAGCGGGAAGCTCACCTTCCTGCCCTGGTCGGTCACCGAGACCGACCGGCGACCGACGCCGGGCAGCGTCAGCGTCACGCTCGACGGCTCGGGACGGCCGCCATAGAGCATGGCGGTGAAGCGGACATCGCCTCTGCCTTTGGGCGCGCGCTCGAGCGTCAGCCGAGCGTCGGGGCCCGCCCAGCGAAAGGGCGTCGGCCCGGCCAGTTCCTGGTAGGAGAAGCCGTCGCCGAAGCCGAGCGCGACCGGGTAGAGCAGGTCCCGTGCAACCTGCGCCCGCTCGGCGCGCGTCGTGCTCGCCGCCAAGCGCGCGGCGGCCGGACGCAGGTCGAAGAACTGCAGGCGCTGATCGGCGGAGAGGCCCGAGGCACCGGGGCCCGCCAGCGCGTCGAGCGCGGCGGCGGTCGCCGCGCCGCGGTCGGCGTAGCCGGCGCGATCGAGATACACGGCGCCGAAGCCGGCGGCTGCGGCGGCGGTCGCGAGTTGGTCGGGAGCGAGCGCCTGGTGTGCGCCGTGCCAGTCCGACGGGCGTCCGCGGACCGCGCCGTATGTCCACCGGAGATCCTCCGTGTGCAGGTAGCCGGTGAACAGGTCGTAGTCGACAAGTCCCTGGAGTGAGCCGTTCTCGGGATAGCTCATGTAGGGCAGCTGCAAGATCTTCGTGCCGTCCGGAAAGCGTTCCTCGAGCTCGGTTGCGAAGGCGTCCTCCATCCTCCAGGCGGCGGCGACCGCCGGATAGTTCGGCGCATCCATCGCGGACGTCTGGTCGTAGACGCCGACGGCTCCGACGAACGCCGCGATCGCGGCCGGCAGCCATGCCGGCCGGCCGCGCGCGCGCAGCCGATCGCCGAGTGCCGTCAGCAGCAGCGCGACCGCGAGCAGCGCCGCGAACGCGATGAACACCGAGATCCGGTTCCACGCGCGCAGTTGCGCCGTCAGCCCGTAGGCGATCAGCGCCGAGCCTCCGCCGATCGTCCCGATCAGGAAGCTCATCAGCGCGACCATCCCGGCCACCGCGATCCGCGAGCGGCGCAGCGACGCCGTCGCGGACGCCAGTCCGGTCGCGACCAGCACCAGCAACGCGGCGGCGAGGCCAAGAGTCGCGACGCTGCCCAGCGCGGGGGTGAAGCCCTCCGAGCGCAGCGGTGTCCGTCCGTAGTACACCTGGCCACGCCGAGCCAAGGCTCCGATCCTGTGGTTGTTGCGGGGGATGACCATGTCCGCGAGCTTGAGTCCGTACAGCTCGCTCTCGCCGGGCTGGCGCGTGGCGACCGATTCGTTGGCGCCGTGCAGGATCGGGTGGGCGATCGCGGGCGCGTTGGCAAGCGCGAAGCTTGCGGCGATGAGCGCCGCGACCGCCGCGCCCTGCAGCGCGATCGTGCGCGATCGTCGGGCGATCGCGGCGGCGGGCACGACCGTCAGCAGGACGAGGAGCGCGAAGATCGCGTAGTAGCTCGAACCCGCTCCCACGATCAGGCATGCGCCGACGATCAGCAGCGTGCGCGCCCGGGGCGCGCCGCGGCGGAACAGCGAGCGTCCCTCGGCGAGCATCACGACGAGCCAGACGGCGATCGGGATCTCGTAGTAGGACGTCAGGAACAGGTGCTGCTGGTTGCGCAGCAAGTGGTACGGCAGGAACGCGAACAGGACGCCGGCGACGAGCGCCGGCGCCCGCGTCGCGCCGAGATCGCGCAGGACGGCGTACGCGACCACGGCGATGAGCGGGAAGCACAGCAGGTAGAACGCGTTGAAGACGACGACGGCGTCGCCGTTCACGAGCCCCAGCAGCCATACGAGCGCGTAGTGCACGACGTCGCCGACGGCGAAGTCGTGATTGGACTGGCCGAAGGGCGCGCCGACATCTGGGTTGTGCAGGAACCATCCGTTGTCGAGGACGCCCTTCAGGGTGGCCAGGTAGTACGAGCTGTCCCCTGAGACGTCGAACAGCGGCACGTCGGGGTCCATGCGCCACAGCCTGAGGTCGACGATGGCGACGACCGTCGCGACGAACGCCGTCGCCAGCCCCCAGGCGAGCTCAGGCCCGATCCACGACGGCCGCGAGCGGGTGCTCCTCCGCTGACGCATCAGCCGCGCTCGAGGCCGGCGACGGCCGGCTGCGGGGCCGAGCCCGCCCGGTAGGACGGGACGAAGGCGCCGAACACAGGCAGCTGCTGGACCGTCAGGTTGGGACCGCGCACCGCCGTCTACGGCGCGGCTGGCGGCTGCTGAGACCGCGGCGCTCTGGCTCCTGCATTCACCGCGCGAGCGTAGCTCAGGTGGCGGCGCCGCGCGCCGTCGTCACCGGCTTCCCGACGCGTGGCCGGCCGGCGCGTGAGCCGTCGCCGGTGGCTTGCGCTACCGCGGGCGCCCGCCGGAGAGTTCGCCCTCGGTCGGGATGGATCGGGAGCTGCCGCGCCGGGCGGCCGTGCCTCGCCCCAGGCTCTGCAGGGACTCGTGCACCTCGGCCGCGACGCGCTCCACCGTCGGGCGCCCCATGCCGACCCAGAGCGGAAGGCGGATGAGGCTCGCGCTGACGGTGTCGGTGACGGCGAGGTCGCGGTCGGCTCGGCCGAAGCGCCGCCCCGCCGGCGAGGAGTGCAGGGGGACGTAGTGGAAGACGCTGTTGACCCCCCGACGGTCGAGGTCCTCGAGGAGCGGGTCGCGCAGCTCGGGACGCGAGACGAGCAGGTAGTACATGTGCGCGTTGTGCCGGCAGTGCGGGGGGATCGTCGGGCGCGTGACGGCCTGTTCGAGCTCGAGCTCGGCAAACGCGTCGTGGTAGTGCTCCCACAGGCGCACGCGCTCGGCCGTGATCTCGGACGCGCTCTCGAGCTGCGCCCAGAGGAATGCGGCGTTGATCTCGCTCATCAGGAAGGAGGACCCGATGTCCCTCCACGTGTACTTGTCCACT
>DASZDB010000437.1:0-1654 GCA_035942495.1 Solirubrobacteraceae bacterium | reverse complement strand
CAGCGCCATCGCGAACAGCCCCGTGAGCACGAAGGGCAGCGCGTTGACGAGCGTCCAGCTCAGGTGGATGTTGATGCGCGCGCGCGCGCGCCTGCGCAGCAGCGCCGCGAACGCGTCGACGACCGTGATGAGCACCGTCAGCAGCAGCGCGCCGGTCAACAGCCGCACCGCCCAGGCCGGCACGATCTTGCGGCTCGTCAGCAGATAGCGGCTGGAGGCCTCCTCGACGATCGGACGCGCCGCCGGCGCGCCGTCGAGGACCGTCACCGTCCGCAGCGCCGCGCGGCCGAAGGACTGCAGGCGCTCGCGCGAGATCGGCGCGTCGGCGGGTGGGGGGCGGTCGGCGCCGATCGACAGCAGCACCGCCGGGAGGCCGCCCGCCAGCAGCGGCCCCTGCTCGCCGAACGTCACGGGCATCGCGTAGCGCGCGAACTGGCTCAGCGCGCGCGGCGCTCCGGCGCCCGAGCCCGTCTCCAGCTTCACGGCCTCCTGCACCGTCGCGCGCAGGCGTTGCGGCGTCGCGCCCAGCGCGTTGGACCAACCCGTCACGAGCGGTGCGCGCACGTTGCGCGAGGCGAGGTCGCCGAGCACGAGCACGGCGCCGACCGGTCCGGTCAGCTCGTCGCCCAGCCGCGCCGCGCCGGCGGCGCCGCCGCTGCCGCCGCTCGTCGATACGAGCGTGATCGTGCGCCGCGTCTGGCGCGGCGCGCCGAAGATCCGTGCGAGCTCGAGCAGCGTCGCGGTGCCCGACAGTTCGGCCTCGGCGCGATTGCCCGCAGCGTCGCGATGCGCGACGACGACGACACGCTCGTCGATCGTGCCGGGGCGCTCGGCGATCACCGTGCGCAGCGAACGGCGCCCGTCGATCGTCTCGCCCTCGTGCGTCCCGGTGCGCACGCGAAAGCCGGGCGCGCGGCTCATCTCGCGCGCGATCGTCGTCGCGAGGCGGTTGTCGCCGACCGAACCGGGGCGGCGATCGGCGAAGCGCTCGGAGAGGCCGCGCACCCCGCCGCCGTCGCCGTAGGCGCGGTCGAACGCGCGCTTGCCCTGGAACGCGTCGGGCGGCAGCACGGTGCGCAGCGGCTGCGGCCGATTCTCCAGGGAGAACGCGAACAGCACGAACGCGAACAGGACCGGGATGAGCGCGGCGCGGTAGATGCGCGGGTCGATCATCAGCGTTGTCACACTATTGGGGATGGTGGATCGTGCTCCTCGCATCCTTCTCGTCGATGACGAGCACGCAATCCAGACGCTGCTCTCCTATCCGCTGCGCAAAGACGGCTACGACGTCGTGCAGGCGACCGACGGGCGGGCTGCGCTGGCGCGCTTCGCCGAGGGGACGTACGACCTCGTCGTCCTCGACCTCATGCCGCCCAAGCTCGACGGGCTCGAGGTCTGCCGCCGCATCCGCGCCCGCAGCACGGTGCCGATCATCATGCTGACCGCCCGCGGCGAGGAGGTCGACAAGGTCGTCGGCCTCGAGATCGGCGCCGACGACTACATCACCAAGCCCTTCTCGATGCGCGAGTTCCGCAGCCGCGTGAAGGCCGCGCTGCGGCGTGCCGAGATGCAGCCGCACGATCCGGCGGCGGCGACCGACGGGCGCAACGGGCCGCTGGAGGTCAACGGCCTGCGGATCGACTTCGACAAGCGC
>DASZDB010000436.1:0-2816 GCA_035942495.1 Solirubrobacteraceae bacterium | reverse complement strand
CCCGCGAAGTTCATGCTCGCGCTACTGGCATTCATCGCCATGCTCGCGATCATCTTTGGCATGGCGTTCATCCCCGACAACACGAAGGACTTCGGCATCAGCTTCTAGGACACCGAGCGCGAGGGCGGGCAGGACCCATCCCTGCCCGCTCGTCGTTGCCGCGCCGCGTCAGGCGGCGCTTGGTCGGTACCGCGGCTGACGACGTTCTTTCCAGCCGCGCAGCTTCGGGCGCTTGTGACCCGTGAGCACGGTGGCACGCCCGCGGCCGCCGTAGACGTCGCCGCCGGGATGGTCTGAGCCTGACACTGCGTCGGCTCCTTGAGCGGCCGTGCGCGTTCATCTGACTAGAATGCACGCTACGGAAGGCTCCGGCGAGTGCGACGCCGGTGTGAAAGACGTCCCCGTGGAGTGCGACCGCCGGGGGCACAACCGACCATCACAAGGAGTCGTGACATGCCCGAAGCAGTGATCGTGGACGCCGTCCGCACCCCCATCGGCCGCGCGTTCAAGGGCTCGCTCGTGGGCGTTCGCGCCGACGAGCTGGCCGCGACACCGTTGCGCGCGATCATGGAGCGCAACCCCGACGTCGACTTCGCCCAGACCAACGACGTGATGATGGGCGCCGCCTCGGCCGTCGGCGAGCAGGCCTACAACATCGGCCGCAACGCGTCGCTGATCGCCGGCATCGACCACCACGTGCCGGCCTGCACGGTCAACCGCTTCTGCGCCTCGTCGCTGCAGACACTGCGCATGGCCTTCCATGCGATCAAGGCCGGCGAGGGCGACCAGTACATCGCCGCCGGCGTCGAGGCCGTCTCACGCGCCGGGCTGGGCGCGGGCATCCCGGACGAGGCCAAGCACCCGCAGCTCGACGGCTCGGAGGGCTCGGCGTACGACGTGTACATCCCGATGGGCGTCACCGCCGAGAACGTCGCATCGCGCTGCAAGGTCTCGCGCGAGGCGCAGGACGAGTGGGCGCTCGAGTCGCAGACGCGCGCGGTCGCCGCGCAGGAGTCCGGCCACTTCGACCGGGAGATCGTGCCGGTGGCGCTGCCGGACGGCGGCGCTCTGACGAAGGACGACGGTCCGCGGCCGAACACGACCATGGAGAAGCTCGCCGCGCTGAACCCGGTGTTCGACCCGGAGAACGGCACGGTCACGGCGGGCAACGCCTGTCCGCTCAACGACGGCGCCGCCGCGGTGCTCGTGATGTCCGCCGAGCGCGCCGAGTCGCTGGGACTGAAGGCGCGGGCGCGGATCATCGCTTCGGCGGTCGCGGCGGTGCGACCGGAGATGATGGGCCTCGGCCCGATCCCGGCCGTACAGGCGCTGCTCGCACAGACGAGCATGACGATCGACGACATCGACATCGTCGAGATCAACGAGGCGTTTGCGGCGCAGATCGTGCCGTGCATGCAGGAGCTCGCGATCCCTGAGGACAAGCTCAACCCGTTCGGCGGCGCGATCGCCCTCGGCCACCCGTTCGGCATGACCGGCGCGCGGATCATGACGACGCTGCTCAACGGCCTCGACGCCGTCGACGGCCGCTACGGCATCGAGACGATGTGCGTCGCCGGCGGCATGGGTCAGGCGATGCTCGTCGAGCGGCTCGCCGCGTAGCGATCCGGCTGGGCCGGGCGCACTAGGGACGCAACTCGCGCAACAGGCGCAGCAGCGCCGTCGCGTTCATGCCCCCGCCGACCTGTATGCGCGCCAGCGCGTACGGGTCGGCGGTCGGCTGCGCGAAGCCGCGCTTCACTGTCGTCGCGGCGAGGTAGCCGGCGGCGCGCACCGCCCGCCTGACGCGCGCGTCGTAGCGCCCCGAGGGATAGGCGAAGAAGTTCGCCGCTCGTGAGCCGAACGCGCGCTTGATGCGGGTGCGCGACGCGGTCAGCTCGTGGCGCAGGTCGGCGCCGGTCAGCGCGGTGAGGTCGGGGTGGGTCAGCGAGTGCGAGTCGATCTCCCAGCCCGCGCGGGCGAGCCGGCGCACGGCGTCCGTGCCGCCGATCGCCGGCAGGAAGTTCCAGGCGAGGTTCAGCACGCCGGGCCAGCCCGCACCGCGCAGGGCCGGCAGCGCGTGGCGCACGTGGCCCTTCGACCCGTCGTCGAAGGAGACGACGATCGGCCGCCGCGGCAACGTCGCGCGGCCTCGCCACGCGTCCCAGACCCGCTGCATCGTCACCGCCTCGTAGCCGGCTCGTCTCAGCGCTCTGACGTGGGTGGCGAAGCGGCCGGGACCGACGAACAGCGAGGGCAGCCGCGCGTCGGCGGGAACCGGCCCGATGACGTGATACAGCAAGATCGGCACCGGCTGCGACGACGGGCGCTGTGCGGCCGGCGCCTGCGCCGAGCCGGCGCAGCCCGCGGTGGCCAGCAGCAGCGCGCACGCGACGGCCGCAGATGCCCAGCGCGGCACGCAGGGTCGACTCATCGCGGCCAACTGTAGGCGCGAGGACGCCATCGGGCGTCGTTACGCTGGAGTCATGAGCATCGCCGCCCGCCCCCTGTTTGCCTTCGACAACTCCTACGTCCGCGACCTCGACGGCCTGTACGAGCCGTGGCAGGGCGCGCCGGCGCCGGCCGCCCGGCTGCTGGCGCTCAACGACGACCTGGCCGCCGAGCTGGGCGCCGACGCCGAGTCGCTGCGCACGCCCGACGGCGTCGCGGTCCTCGCCGGCGCCGCCACCCCCGACGGCGCGTCGCCTGTCGCGCAGGCCTACTCGGGCCACCAGTTCGGCGGGTTCGTGCCGCGCCTGGGCGACGGACGGGCGCTCCTGCTCGGCGAGGTCATCGACGTCCACGGCCGGCGCCGGGAC
>DASZDB010000435.1:0-2812 GCA_035942495.1 Solirubrobacteraceae bacterium | reverse complement strand
CATCCGCCCGCAGCGGCGCAACGCGGACATCGTCGTCTGCCGCATGGAGAACCCCGACGACCCGTTCGTCCTCGACGCCGAGCTCGTGCTGCGCGACACCCTGCCGCACCCGGACCTCAGCCCGTTCGTCGAGGAGAGCGACGGGCTCATCACGATGGAGGAGGAGCGCGCGAACGAGCGCAAGCTGTTCATCTCCGGAACGCTGCCGCGCGAGCGCGCCGCGGCGATCGAGGAGTGCATCTGGGACCGGATGCACTTCGCCCGCCACCTGCGCTCCGAGACGCTCGGCGAGTTCACGGTCGGAAACGACGTGCACCGCTCGGAGTCGCTCGCGCTCGTCCAGCTGCTGATCCTCTACCACCTCACCACGACGGCGGCACGGGTGTCGCTCGGCGAGCCGGAGCTCGACGGCCACGCGACGCACGCCGCGTAGCGGCGCTCAGTCCTCCGGCGCGCGGCTCGCGGCGTCAGCGCCCGCCGCGGAGAAGCCGAAGAGCACGACCGAGACGAGGCCGCCAGCTACGCGACGAGGACCGGCGTGCCGGTGTTGACGCGCTCGAACAGATCGATCACGTCGGCCGGCGACATGCGGATGCAGCCGTGCGAGGCGGCGGTGCCCAGGGAGCCGGAGCTCGCCGTGCCGTGGAAGCCGACCGACCCGTTGATGCCGATCCAGCGCGCGACGAGCGGGTTGCGCGGGTCGCCGCCGGGGATCGTCTGGCCAGCGAGGTCGCCGGCCCATTCGGATTGCGGCACGTTCCAAGCGGGGTTCTTCTGCATCGACTGCACGACGTAGCGCCCCGTCGGGGTCGGGTACTCAGGGGTGCCGACGGCGACCGTGTACGTCCTGATCATCCTGCCGCGCCGGAACACGCGCGCCTGCTTGCCGTCGCGCGAGACCGTGACGGCGACGGGCTGGGCAGCCCACACCGAGTCGGCGTTCACCTCCGCCGGGACCTCGACCGTCTTGGCGCGCAGCGTGCGCTCATCCGTGCTGCTCGTCAGCCGGCGCATCAGGCGCGCGACGAGCGCGTCGCGCGCGGCGAGGCGGCGACCGGGCTTGCTGCGACTGACCGAAACGCTCGTGAGCGTGAGGTTCAGCGCGGCGTCGACCGGCTCGCGGAACTGCTCCTTCGCGATCCCCTCGACGAACCGGCGCACGGCAAGGCGGTCGGCGACGGCCTTGACGGGAACGTCCTGGTTGAACTCTGCGCCCGTGATCTTGCGCCAGCCGCGGCTGATGAACGACCCCTCGCGGCTCTCGACGTAGGCGCGCTTGACCGCGGCCTCGACGTCGATGCGCACGCCGGCCTCGGCGGGCGTCAGCGTGTAGCGCTTCTCGCCGAGCCCGACGTACGCCGGCCGGGCGATCGCCGCGCGAACGCGATCCTGTGCGCGTGCGACCGCCTCTTGCTCGGTCAGGCCGGCGACGTCGACGCCGGCCACCCGCGTCCCCTCCGGCAGCGTCCCGGAGGCGCTGCCGTCAGCCCAGGCGAGCGCGCCGATGCTGCCGGCGGCGAGGGCCACGAGCAGCGCGACGGTGATGAGGGCGATGCGAGTCATGAGGGTCCGGGCGGGGTTTTATGTGAATGCCGGATCGAGCATGCTGCACCGGCCGTGAGTGCAGGTTAGACGTACCGAGCGTTCCCTTCTGCGATTGGTTGCGGCGTTGCACGAGGTTGGCGCAAGCGGGCGGCTCTGCGACGCGCATCGGCATCGGGTGCCGCCGCCTGCTGCGCGACGGGCGAGCGCTCACTCACGAGGCGCTCACCCGACCTCCGCCGGCGCCACCAGCCGGCGCACGTCGACCTCGCCGACGAGCCGCTCCACCTTCTGCGGGTCGATCAGACCCGCCCCGAGCCGCTGCACGGATTCCGCGCCGCACGCCACGCCGAAGCGCAGGCACTCGGCCGGCGGCTTGTCCGCGTAGCGCGCCGCGACGTAGCCGGCGAGGAACGCATCGCCGCCGCCGACCGTGGCGACCGCCTCGCGCGGCTCGATGTAGACGCGGTACAGCCGCGGCTCGCCGTCGTCGATCACCTGCGCGAAGCAGCCGTCGGGAACGGTCATGATCGCCTCGTGGGCGCCGAGGGTGGCGATCTCGCGCACCGCGATGATGCGGTCCTCGTCGTCGTTGAACTCATGGCCGACGAGCTCCTCGGCCTCGAGCACGTTGGGCGAGACGACGTGCGGCTCCGCGCGCACCGCGTGGCGCAGGGGGTCGCCGTCGGTGTCGATCACGACGACGAGGCCGAGCTTGCGCAGCTCCTTGATGAGGCCCGCGTAGACGTCGGCGTCGACGTTGCGCGGCAGCGACCCCGCGAAGACGACGATCGCGGCGCCGCGCGCGAGGTACATGAGCTTGTCGCGAAACAGCTCGAGCTCGCGGCTGCTGACGGCCGGTCCGCGCTCGTTGATCTCGGTCTGCTCGCCGTTCGTGGGATCGAGCACCGCGGTGTTCGTGCGCGATTCCTCGCGGATGCGGACAAAGTCATTGAGGATCGACTCGTCGGTCAGTGCCTCGACGATACGGGTGCCGGTCGCGCCGCCCGCAAAGCCCGTCGCGATGACCGGCTGGCCCAGCGTCTTGAGCGTGCGCGCGACGTTGACGCCCTTGCCGCCCGGCAGCGTCGTCTGCTCGACGGTGCGGTGGCGCCGGCCAAGCCGGAAGTTCGGCACCGAGAGCGACTTGTCGATCGCAGCGTTGAGGGTGACGGTGATGATCATGGAACCGTTGACTCCTCCCTTCGGCGCGCCCGGCGGTGCTCGGCGTCAATCGCCCGCCTCCTGGTGAGCGCCCGGCGGCGCAGCA
>DASZDB010000434.1:0-2063 GCA_035942495.1 Solirubrobacteraceae bacterium | reverse complement strand
CCGCCGCCGAGGTCGAAGACGAGGATCGTCTGGTCGGTCTCCTTGTCGAGGCCGTAGGCCAGCGATGCCGCCGTCGGCTCGTTGATGATGCGCTTGACGTCGAGGCCCGCGACCTTGCCGGCGTCCTTGGTCGCCTGGCGCTGGTCGTCGTTGAAGTACGCCGGCACCGTGATGACGACGCCGTCCACCGTGTCGCCAAGGTAGGCCTCGGCGTCGGCCTTGAGCTTCTGCAGGATCATCGCGCTGATCTCCGGCGGGCTGAACTGCTTGCCGCCCGCGTCGATGCGCGCGTCGCCGCTCGGTCCGGCCACGACCTTGTACGGGACGATCGACTCCTCCTCGCGCACCTCGGCCTCCTTGCGGCCCATGAAGCGCTTGATCGAGGAGATCGTGTTCTGCGGGTTGGTCACCGCCTGGCGCTTGGCGACGGTGCCGACAAGGCGCTCGCCGGACTGCGTGAAGGCGACGACCGAGGGGGTGGTACGACCACCCTCGGAGTTCTCGATGACGGTTGGCTCGCCACCCTCCAGCACGGCCATGCAGGAGTTGGTGGTGCCGAGGTCGATGCCGATGGTCTTGCCCATGTGGTGGGTCTCCTTCTTTGATGCCTAAGAAATCTGCGTCCCAGTGTAGTAGATCTGTGAGCGCAACTCGACGGCGTTGGGTTCGACGGTGTCGTCTTGTGCGACACCCACCGCTGTGGCACCGTAGAAGTGCGTTGAGAACGGTGCGCCGCAGAAACGCCGTGGGACTGCGCATCGCGATTGACGCGCGTCTCGCGTGGCGCGGGCTCGGGATCGCGACGTACGTCGAGGAGCTGACGCGGGCGCTCGCGGAGCGCGCGGACGTGGAGGAGGTCGTGCTCGTCGGCAGCACTCGCGGCGCGGCTGCCCGCGGCCCAAAGATCCGCTCGGCGCACGCGGCGGTGCCGGCCGCACTGCTGCACACGAGCATCGGCGGACGGGTGCTCGCGCGCCTCGGCGTCGACGTCGTGCACTTCGCCGGGAACGTCGGCCCGGCGCGCTCGTACGTCGTGCCGCACGTGCTGACGGTGCACGACGCGATCTTCCTCGACGCCCCGGGCGCCACGCTGCGCCAGCGGCTCGGTCGCGCCTACCTGCGCCGAGTCGTCCCCCGCGCCGCCGCGGCCGCGCCCGTGGTCGTAGCGGTGAGCCCGACCGGAGCGGACGACGCGCGTCGTCTGGGGGCACGCGCGGCGGCGATCCGGGTCATCCCGCACGGCGTGCCCCGGCGCCGTCCAGCGGCCGGGCCTACCGGCAGGCATGTGCTCCTCTTCGCCGCGCGCGATCCGCGCAAGGGCACCGCAGTCGCTCTTCGCGCCTGGGCGAACGCCGTCGAGCGGCTGCCGGCGGATGTCGAGCTCGTAGTGCTCTGCGCGGCGGGACTAGGGACGTCGGAGGCGGCTCTGGCGAGCGCGACGCCGCATGTCCGGCGCGTCGGGCGGCTCAGCCGGTCCGACCTCGACGACCTCGTCGGGGCCGCGCTCGCCCTCGTGCACACCTCGACCGCGGAGGGGTTCGGTCTGCCGGTCCTCGAGGCGATCACGGCCGGTGTGCCGGTGGTCGGCGGGTATGCCCCGAGCGTCCGCTGGATCGCGGCCGACGCTCTGTTGGCGACAGAGCCGGGCGATGATCGCGCCCTCGCCGATGCGCTCGTGCGGCTCATCCGCGATGACTCGCTGCGGGCCGACCTGGCCCTGCGGGGTCGGCGGCGTGCCGCGGAGTTCTCATGGGAGCGCAGCGCAGCGGCGCACGTGGCGGCCTATCGCGCGGCGCTCGCGGCACCGCCGACGCCGTAGCGCTGGTCGCGGCGCAGGACGCCGTCGCGCCGAGAGAACGCCAGGTCGACCTGCGCCAGCGCGCCGTCCAGCGGCCGGCGGTCGCCACCGAAGACGTCGTAGAGGACGAATCCCAGCTCGTCGAGTCGTCTGACGACGGTCGCAACGTCGGGGGCATCCTCGTAGAGATGAAACAGCGAGGCTTCGAGCAGGATCAGCTCGGTGCTCTGCAGCGTCGTCGCGGCGCCCGCGAGGACGTCCAGCT
>DASZDB010000433.1:0-1836 GCA_035942495.1 Solirubrobacteraceae bacterium | reverse complement strand
GCGTGAACCTGCGCAGCGCCGCGATCCGCTCGAGCGCGGCGACGACGCGCCCCGGCGACAGCGCGCCGGAGCGCACGGCGGCGACGACGGCGCGGTAGGCCTCGTCCTGCTGGGCGCGCCCGCCGGGGATGACGAGCATGTCGACGCCGGCCTGCAGCGCCTTGACCGCGGCCTCGCCCACCGTGCCGCCC
The DNA here is from genome assembly GCA_035942495.1 of Solirubrobacteraceae bacterium. GTDB lineage: Bacteria > Actinomycetota > Thermoleophilia > Solirubrobacterales > Solirubrobacteraceae > CADCVQ01. The sequence goes on along the minus strand of DASZDB010000433.1, from coordinate 1,645 downwards.
GCTGTCGCAGTCGTCGCGACGAGGTCGGCCGAGAGGATCGTGCCCTCGAAGTCCAGGCGGTCGCGCAGCTCCTTGACAGCGTCGGGCAGCAGCGTGGCCGGCGTCACGCCGTCGAACGCGGCGTAGATCGCGTTGGACATCTGCATCGCCGGCGCACGATCGCCACCGCCGGCCACGGCCGCGAACGGCTTGAGGTCGCCCTCACGGAGGGCTTCGAGCGAGAGCCCGACCGGCGCCGGGCCCGCGTTGGGGTCCTGCGACGCCGCGCCGGTTCCCGGGAACGGGCCGACGGCCGCCGCCACGCCGACCTCGTTGTACTCGCGTACGGTGGCCGTGACCGCGCTGGCGACCTTCGCCGGCGAGTTTGAGAACGCGCGGCCCTGGCCGGGGCCGCCGGCCACCGCCAGGTCGGCGTTGGGTGCCAGGTTCACCCCGACGCCGAGCGCCTTGAGCTGCTCGGCGGTCGTCCTGGCGCTGCTGGCGATCGCCTCACGGCTGCCCTCGCCGACGTCGACCTGGCTGTCGGGGGCGAGGTTGCCGAACGCGTTGAAGTCGCCGCCCTCCTGCTGCGCGGCGATGAGCGGCGCCGGGTGACTGGCCTCGCGCGCCACCTCTTGGAGCTTGGCGGTCAGGCCGGAGAGCTGCTGGGGCTGCTCGTAGTTGTTCTCGGTCAGCAGGAGGCCGCCGTACGGGATCGCGGCGAGGCGCTTGAGAAACGGCGTATCGCGCAACGTGCCGCGGAAGCCGACGAGAAACAGGCCGGCGGCGGCGGCGCCGGGCGACTCCTTGATCTCGTCCTCGCTCGGCGGCGCCGGATCCGAGCCGGTGCGCTTCGACGCGGCACGCAGCTCCGACGGGCCGAGCGGAGCGCCGCTGGCGCCGCCACCCGTGTCGCTGAAGCGCGAGCCGGCCTCGGTGACAGGCTGGTCGTCGCCGCCGCGCAGGAAGATCGCGTAGACCGCGCCGCCGACGACGAGCAGGACGGCGACGGCGACGATCGGGAGCCGCGCCTGCGGCGGGATCCTGCTCATGCGCACCAGCTACCCTCGGAATCGCTCATGTCCGGGACGGTCGTCATGAAATTCGGGGGGACCTCCGTGGCCGACGCCGAGCGGATCAAGCGCGCCGCCGCGCGCATCGTCGCCAAGCGTGAGGCGGGTAACCGCGTCGTCGCCGTGCTCAGCGCCCGCGGCAAGACGACCGACGCGCTCATCGCAGATGCGCAGGAGATCTCGCCCAACCCGGATCCCCGGGAGATGGACATGCTGCTGTCCACCGGCGAGCGCCAGTCGTGCGCGCTGTGCGCGATGGCCATCAACGACCTCGGGCACCGGGCGATCTCCCTCACGGGATCGCAGGCCGGGATCGTCACGGACACGTCACACACGAAGGCGCGCATCCTAGACGTGCGGGCCGATCGGATCCGCCAGGGTCTCGACGAGGACGCGATCGTGCTCGTTGCGGGATTCCAGGGCGTGTCGACGACGAAGGACGTCACGACCCTCGGCCGCGGCGGCTCGGACACGACGGCGGTCGCCCTCGCGGCGGCGATCGGCGCCGAGATCTGCGAGATCTACACCGACGTCGCGGGCGTCTTCAGCGCCGACCCGCGGATCGTCCCCGACGCGCGCAAGCTGCCCGTCGT
>DASZDB010000432.1:0-2202 GCA_035942495.1 Solirubrobacteraceae bacterium | reverse complement strand
GTCCACTTCAAGGGCAAGACGATCGCCGACGTGCTCGACATGCCCGTCGAGGAGGCGGTCGAGTTCTTCCAGCACATCCCCAAGATCCGCCGCCGGCTGGAGACCCTCGCCGCCGTCGGCCTGGGCTACATCCGCCTCGGCCAGCCGGCGACCACCCTGTCGGGCGGCGAGGCGCAGCGCGTCAAGCTTGCGACCGAGCTGTCGAAGGTCGCCACCGGCCGTACGCTGTACATCCTCGACGAGCCGACGACGGGGCTGCACTTCGCCGACGTGCAGCGGCTGCTGGAGGTGCTGCACCGGCTCGTCGACCAAGGCAACAGCGTCGTCGTCATCGAGCACAACCTCGACGTCATCAAGACCGCCGACCGGCTCATCGACATGGGGCCTGAGGGTGGGGAGGAGGGCGGCGAGGTCATCGCGGCCGGCACGCCCGAGGAGGTCAGCGGCATGCCCGGCTCCGCTACCGGCGCATTCCTCGTCGAGGCCGGCGTCGTGGCGGCCGCGCCGAAGGCCAAGCGCGGCCGCGGACGCAAGGTCGCGGCCGCGGCGTAGCCCGCGGGGCACGATGGGCGACCGCGCGCGCCGGGCCAGACTCTGGCTTCAGAAGTGGCGCTGGTATCAGCGCAACGCGGTCCCGTGGAACCGCGCCCGCATCCACTGGGAGCTGATGCGCCGCGAGGCCTTCGCACGCTGGCCATTGCACGGCAACGTCCTCGAGGCGCTGCGCGACGGCCGCCTGCAGGTCGGCGCGAACACGCTGTTCGAGCCGGACGTCTGGATCACGATCGGCGACGACGCGACCGTCCGGATCGGCGAGGGGACGTTTCTCAACATCGCGGTGATGGTCGCCGCGCACGACCACGTCGAGATCGGGTCGCACTGCATGCTCGCCAACGGCTGCTTCGTAACCGACGCCAACCACCGCTTCGACGACCCCGACCAACCCGTGACGTGGCAGGGATTCAGCTCGAAGGGCCCGACGCGCATCGGCGACAACGTCTGGCTGGGGGCCAACGTCGTGGTCACGAGCGGCGTGACGATCGGGGAGCGCTGCGTGATCGGCGCCAACAGCGTCGTCACGCAGGACATCCCGCCGTTCTCGATCGCCACCGGAGCGCCGGCGAAGGTGCTGCGGGCCGTGACGTACGACGATCGCCACGCCGGCGACTGACTCCGCCGCTCAGCGCCTTCGCGTGCAGATCAGCCGCCGAACCGCCCCTGCAGCGCGAACACGTTGTCGACGTAGCGCTTCGTGTCCTCGAACATCCCGCGCGAGCGCACGGACGTCAGCCCCTGGTAGTAGGCCGCCGCGGCCATCCGCGCATCGCCGCCGGTCTCGCGCAGCAGCGAGGCGAGATACAGCGAGCCGGCTCGGACGTTGTCAGCCGCCGATGCCGGGTCGAGCGGGCGCGCCGCCAGGTTGCGGTTCACCCAGTCCCAGGTGCCCGGCATGATCTGCATGACGCCGCGCGCGTTGGCCGACGACACCGCGGCGTTGTTGAAGCCGCTCTCCTGCCACGCGATCGCCGCCGCGAGCGAGCCTGGCGCGCCGTGCTCGGCGGCCAGCGCCTGGACCTGCGCCGCGTCCACTCGCGCGGCGGTCGGCACCGGGTTCGCCTGCGGCACGACGCGCGTGGAGGGGGCGGGCATCGATGCGCGCGCCGGCGCGGGCGCACCGCTGGGCAGCTTGAGCACGGTGCCGATGAGCAGGTGCGCGGCCGGGTCGAGGCCGTTCATGTAGGCCATCTGCGCCGTGGCGACGCCGGTTTGCGCGGCCAGCGCGCTCAGCGTGTCGCCCGGTCGTACGACGTACGCGCCGAGGGCGGCGGGCGCGCCGGCGGCGGGAACAGGCGCCGCAACCTGCGTGGCGCCGGACGCGCCCGAGCCTGCGACGGGCGCCGGCGCGGCTGCGCTGCCGCCGAGCGCCGCCTGACCCTCGGCGACCGACGGGATCTTGATCGTCGAGCCGAGCACGACCACGGCGTCCTCGCTGAGCCCGTTGTAGGCCGCGACCGTTCGCGTCGTGAGGTTCGACGCCGCCGCGATCGACCACAGTGTCTCTCCGGCGGTGACCGTGTGCAGGACGTGGGCTTGGGCGGGGGCCGCCGGCGTCGCGAGCAGTGCGACCACCGCCGCGACGAGGCTGACTCGCAGGGCGCGCATGGGTTCCTCTCGTGGGATGGTGAGAGCAGCTTGCCTCGC
>DASZDB010000431.1:0-6683 GCA_035942495.1 Solirubrobacteraceae bacterium | reverse complement strand
GGGTTGGGCTGGATGCGGCGGATGCCACCGCCGCGCCCGGGGGGCGGTTGCGGCCGGGCACCGGCGGCGGGGCCGGTGTTCGCAGGCGCGCCGGGCAGCTTGCGCTGGACGCGGTCGCGTCGCGGCACGCGCGGTTCGCGTCCGCTGTCGGGCGCAGGCGCTCGTGTCGGGCGCCGGAAGGGGATCGGCTCGGCATACGGGGGGTCGGGCGGACGGGTGTCGGAGGTCGCGGACGGATTGGCCGGTGCGGAGGCGGATGCGGGTGGTGGTGCGGAGGACGTCGCCGGCGGCGATGGCGGCTTTCCGGTCCGGCGCGCCTCGCGCTCGAGGCGGGCCCGCTCGCGCTCGGCGGCGCTGCGCTGCCCTCCTGCGTCGGAGTCGTCTCGGCCTGACCTGCTCATGTAGCCGTGTGATTCGTCATGAACGCTACCCGGCCTCCCGCCCGGACGACGGCCGCTCGTCTCCCGCGTGGGCGGCAAGCCAGCCCGTCAGCAGGTGCGCGGCGGCGCGCGAGTCCTCCGACGCGATCGGATCGCCGGGGTCGCGGCTGGCGAGCAGCGTCGTGAAGCGCTCGTCGTAGAGCTCGACGGGGACGGCGACGCGCTCGGCCAGGCGCGCCGCCCACGCGCGGGTCTCCTGCGTCTGCAGCGAGTCGCCACCCGACAGCGACAGCGGCAGGCCGACGACGACGCGCCCCACCTCGCGCTCGCGGACGAGATCGCAGACGCGCGCGAGGCCCTTGCGGGTCGCGGGGCGCAGGACGGGCTCGATCGGGCTGGCGAGCGTTCCCGTCGGATCGCTCAGGGCGCAGCCGCAGCGCGCGGCCCCGTAGTCGAGCGCGAGAACCCTCAAACCTCTACGAGCGCAGCCTCGATCGCCGCGCGCGCGGCGGCGATCGCCTCGGGAAGCTTGTCGGGGTCGCGACCGCCGGCCTGCGCCATCGTGTCGCGTCCGCCTCCCCCGCCGCCGGCCACGGTAGCGGCCGCCTTGACGATCGCGCCTGCCTTTACGCCACGGGCGACGAGCGCCGGCGTGACCGCCGCGACGAGGTGTACGCGTCCGTCGACGGCGGCGCCGAGCACCGTCGCCGACTCCTCGCCGAGCCGGCCCTTGATCCGGTCCGCGACGTCCATGAGCTCCTTCGCGCCGCCGGCGCCGGAGACGATCTGCGCGACGACGTCGGCGCCGGCGATCTTGATCGCCGCGGCGGCGAGCGCGTCGCTGTCGACGCCGGCCGGGGCGCCGTTGCCCGACGCCGCCGCCTTCGCCGCCTGCTTGGCGCGGTCGCGCAGCTCGCCGATCGCCTCGGGCAGGCGATCGACCGTCGTCTTCAGGAGCGCCGCCGCCTCGCGGGCCTTGCTGTCCGAGCTGCGCAGCGCCGTGACCGCGGCCGATCCGGTGATCGCCTCGATGCGGCGCACGTTGGCGGCGCTCGAGCTCTCGCCGAGCAGCTTGAAGACGCCGATCTCCGCGGTGGACCGCACGTGTGTGCCACCGCACAGCTCGCGGGAGTAGTGCCCGTCGCCGATCTGGACCATCCGCACGACGTCGCCGTACTTCTCCCCGAACAGCGCCATCGCGCCGAGCGCGCGAGCCTCGTCGAGCGTCGTGGTGATCGGCCGCACCGGGTCGTTGGCGAGGATCCACTCGTTGACGCGATCCTCGATCGCCTGCAGGTCGTCGGGCGCGATCCGCTCGCCGTGGGCGAAGTCGAAGCGCAGCTTGTCGGGACCGACGTACGAGCCGGCCTGGCGCACGTGGGTGCCGAGGCGCTCGCGCAGCGCGGCGTGGAGCAGGTGCGTGGCGGTGTGGTTGGCCTGCGTCGCGATCCGCGCCGCGCGGTCGACGCGCGCGACGACGCGCTCGCCGGGCTTCAGCTCGCCGGTCTGCGCCTGCACGACGAGCGCCTGATCGTCGCCGAGGCGCACGACGTCGACGACGCGCGCGGCGCAGTCGCCGTGCTCGCACTCGACGGTGCCGACGTCGGCGACCTGGCCGCCGCCGGTCGCGTAGAACGGTGACTCGGCGAGCTTGACGAGCACGCCGCCGTCGTCGCCGGCGGTCAGAGCGCCGACCGTCGTGTGCTGCTCGAGGGTCTCGTAGCCCGTGAAGTCCGTCTGAAAGCCGGCTTGCTTGGCGAGCGCGCGGGCGCGGTCGCGCAGCCCGCCGGCGCCGCTGTCGGTGCGCGCACCGCGCCGCGCCAGCGCGCGCTGGCCCTCCATGAGGGCGTCGAAGCCCGCGCTGTCGACCGCGAGCCCGTGCTCGGCCGCGATGTCGGTCGTGACCTCGATCGGGAAGCCGAAGGTGTCGTGCAGCACGAAGGCGTCCTGCGCCGGGATCGTGCCGCTCTCGCCCACCCGCGCGATGACCTCGTCGAGCAGCCGCGTGCCCTGCTCGAGCGTGCGGCCGAAGCCCTCCTCCTCCGAGCGCACCCACAGCATGATCGCGTCGCGCTCGCGCTCGAGCTCGGGATAGGCGTCGCGCATGCTCGCGATGACCTGGTCGACGAACGTCGGCAGGAACCCCGGCGCGATCCCGATCCGGCGGCCCTGCTGGATCGCGCGGCGCATGATGCGGCGCAGGATGTAGCCGCGGTCCTCGTTGGAGGGGACGACGCCGTCGGCGATGAGGAACGCCATCGCGCGCGAGTGATCGGCGAGGATCCGCAGCGCCCGCTGGTCAGGGTCCTTCGCCGCGAGCTCGCGGCCGAGCGCCATGAGCGGCGCGAACGTGTCGGTCTCGAAGACGGAGTCGACGCCCTGCTGGATGACCGCCATCCGCTCCAGGCCCAGGCCCGTGTCGATGTTGTTGGCCGGCAGCGGCGCCAGCGTCGGCCGGCCGTCGGCGTCCTGGCCGAGCTCGTACTGCGTGAAGACGAGGTTCCAGTACTCCAGGAAGCGCTCGTTCTCGCCGCCGGGCAGGTCGTCCTCCGTGCCCCAGTCCAGGCCGCGGTCGATGTACAGCTCGCTGCACGGGCCGCAGGGGCCGGTGTCGCCGGCCTGCCAGAAGTTCTCCGAGCGCGGGCACAGGATGATGCGCTCGCGCGGCACGCCGACCGAGACCCAGGCTTCGATCGCCTCCTCGTCGGGGCCGAGGCCGAGCTCGTCGTCGCCCTCGAACACGGTGATCCAGATGTCGTCGGGGTTGAAGCCGAAGCCGTCCTGCGACAGCTCCCACGCCATCTCGACGGCCTGCTGCTTGAAGTAGTCGCCGATCGAGAAGTTGCCGAGCATCTCGAAGAACGTCAGGTGCCGCGCCGTGTTGCCGACATTCTCGATGTCGGTCGTGCGAAAGCACTTCTGCACGGTCGTCAATCGCGGATGGGGCGGCGTCTCCTCGCCGCGGAAGTACGGCACGAGCGGGTGCATCCCGGCTGTCGTCAGCAGCACCGACGCGTCCGACGCCGCCGGCACGAGCGACGCGGACGGCAGCCACAGGTGGTCGCGCGCCTCGAAGTAGGCGAGGAACGTCTTGCGGATCTCGGCGGTGGTCTTGCCCATGGCGTCAGGCGATTGTGGCGCATCCGACGATCGCGTCCCCGCGCAGGAAGACGGCGGTCTGCCCGGGCGCGGCACCGTCGAACGGCGCGTCGAGGTGGATCTGATTTCCGTCGAGCCGGCAGCGCAGCGCCGGCGCGTGGTAGCGCAGCTGCACCGCGTCGGGCGCGAGCTCGGGGTCGTGCAGGCGAAGCCCGCGGACGCAGACGGTCCTCGTCTGCAGGTCGTCGCGCGGTCCGACCGTGACCGTGTTCGCGCGCGCGTCGGTCGCGACGACGTAGAGCGGCTGGCCGGCGGCGATCCCCAGTCCCTTGCGCTGGCCCACCGTGTAGCCGTGGTGGCCGCGGTGGCGGCCCAGGACGCGGCCGCCGCGATCGACGATGTCGCCGGGCCGCTCGTGCAGGGAGCCGTGGCGGGCGAGGAAGGCGGCGCGGCCCGTGCCGGCGAGGAAGCACAGATCCTGGGACTCCGGCTTGCGCGCCACCGCGAGGCCGGCGTCCTCGGCGATCGCGCGGACCGCGTCCTTCGTGTGCTCGCCGAGCGGGAAGCGCAGCCGCTTGAGCGACCGGCGGCCCAGCGCGGCGAGCATGTACGTCTGGTCCTTCGCCGGGTCGACGGCGAGGCGCAGCAGCCCCGCCTCGGTGCGGCGCGCGTAATGGCCGGTGGTCAGCGTCGCCGCGCCGATCCGCTCGGCGAAGTCGAGCATCGCGTCGAGGCGGACGTGACCGTTGCACCGCACGCAGGGGTTCGGCGTCAGGCCGTCCGCGTGCTCGGCGAGCCACGGCGTCACGACGCCGGCGCGAAACTCGTCGCGCAGGTCCAGCGTGAAGTGCGCGAGGCCGAGCTCGTGCGCGAGGCGCCGCGCGCCGCGCACGGCGGCCGCCGAGCAGCACGAGCGCTCGCCGTCGTTGTCGACGTCGGCCCACAGCTCGAGCGTGACCGCGGCCACCTCGCCACCTGCCCGCCCGGCCAGCAGGGCGGCCACGGCGCTGTCGACGCCGCCCGACATCGCGACGAGCGTCCGCTCCGGGTGCGGCGCCAGCGCGCCGTTGCGCCTGACGGCGTCACCGAGCGCGCGGTGCAGCGCGTCGGAGACGAGGTCGGCGGCGTGCAGCTTGCCCGCGCTCAGGCCCCCGAGCGCGGCGGCGATCTGCGGCGAGCCGATCCGCGCGACGTCGAGCAGGCCCGCGCCCTCGACGAGCTCGACGGCGGCGCTGCCGGCCGCGAGCATCGTGCCGCAGCCGGAGGCCTCGAAGCCCGCCGCGCTGACGCGCTCGCCGTCGACGGCCAGCGAGAAGCGCACGAGGTCTCCGCAGGCAGCGCCCCCGGCGGCCCCGTGCGATGCGCCCTCGACCCCGCGGCCGCGGCCGCGGGGGTGCGTCAGGTGATCCTCGAAGCGCTCGTCGGGCATGCCGTCGAGTCTAGGTCCGCGTGGCGGGCGGGCGGGCCGGCCGGCAGTCGCGGGTTGCGGCGGACCCGCACTTCGTGCCGGAACTGCATCTTTGAGGGAGTCAGTTCAACGGGGTGTGGTCGTCCGTTCCGGGGCCTTCGTAGGCGGTCGGTTTGTTCATGTGGGGCATGAACAAACCGACAGTCCGCCGGCGAGGATTGAGCCTGGCGCGTTACCCTCGTTACGCGGCGTTTCGCGCCACGCTGCCGCCCCGTTCGGCGGCGGGTTTGAGTCAGGGGGCGTCGACGGCGTCGGCGGCCGCTTCGCGCGCCTGGTTCGCGGCGTCCGACGCGGCGGAGGCGTCGCGCGCGCGGTCGATCGTCTCGAGCGGCGCGAAGGGCGTCTTCGAGCGTTCCGGCGGTTGCGGCGCGGGGTGGGCGGTGAGCAGGTAGGCGGTGACGAGCACGAACGCGAGCACTACGACTGCGATCAGCGGACGCGACGCCTGGGCCATAGGGGCGGTCTCGGCATCCGGGCGCGCGCGCCTGAGCGACGAAGACCCGCTGTCGAACGCGCGTCCGCTACGCGCTGCGCCGGGGTGCGGTCGCCGCGGGCGTCACGGCGCTGCGCAGGCCGAGCTCGCGCAGCTGCCGCGCGTCGACCCGCGCCGGTGCGCCGGTCAGCGGATCGGACCCGCTCGCGGTCTTCGGAAACGCGATGACGTCGCGGATCGACGGCAGTCCCGCCAGCAGCGCGACGATGCGGTCGATCCCGAAGGCGATGCCGCCGTGCGGCGGCGCGCCGAAGCGCAGTGCCTCCAGCAGGAAGCCGAAGCGGCTCTCCGCCTCCGCCTCGTCGAGGCCGATCGCGTCGAAGACGAGCTGCTGCACCGCGGGGTCGTGGATCCGGATCGAGCCCCCGCCCAGCTCCCAGCCGTCGACCACGAGGTCATAGGCGCGCGACTTCCACTCCCCCGGGCTCGCGGCGGCGGCAAGCGCGCCGGCGGTGTTGCCGCCGGGCGCCGTCGGCGCGGTGAACGGATGGTGCGAAGCGTCCCAGCGGTCCTCGTCCTCGTTGTAGGCGAACATCGGGAAGTCGACGACCCAGAGCACGTCGTGGCGGCCGGCCGGGACGAGGTCCCAGCGCTCGGCCAGGTGCAGGCGCAGCGTCCCGAGCGCGTTGGCCGCGACGGCCTCCTTGTCGGCGACGGCGAGCAGCAGGTCACCGGGCTGGGCGTCAAGCGCGCCGGTCACGGCCGCGATCTCCTCGGGCGAGAGGAACTTCGCGATCGGCGAGCGCCACGTCCCGTCCTCCTGGACGAACGCCCACACCAACCCGCCGGCGCCGGCGCGCTTGGCGACCTCCGTCAGCTCGTCGAGCTCCTTTCGCGGCGCCTCGCGCGTGCCCGCGTTGATCGCGCGCACGACGCCGGCCGGACGGGCCGAATTCAGCACCGACGCGAACACCTTGAACTCCGAGTCGCGCAGGTGCTCGGAGACGTCGACGATCTCGAGGCCGAAGCGCGTGTCAGGCCGGTCGGAGCCGAAGCGCAGCATCGCCTCGTCGTAGGTCATCCGCTCATACGGCGGCGGCTGGATGTCCAGGCCGCTGACCGCGAAGACCTTCGCCATGAGGCGCTCGTTGACGTCGATGACGTCGTCCTCCTCGACGAACGACATCTCGAGGTCGAGCTGCGTGAACTCGGGCTGGCGGTCGGCGCGCAGGTCCTCGTCGCGAAAGCAGCGCGCGATCTGGAAGTAGCGCTCGTAGCCGGCGACCATGAGCAGCTGCTTGAA
>DASZDB010000430.1:0-4198 GCA_035942495.1 Solirubrobacteraceae bacterium | reverse complement strand
CTCGTTCGCCGCCTCGTCCGTGCGGCTGGGGATCTGCGCGGCCATGCCGCCCATCGCATGGGCGCCGCGGCGGTGGCACGTCTTGACGAGCAGCTCGGTGTAGGCGCGCATGAACGGCACGGTCATCGTGACCTGCTTGCGCTCAGGCGTGACGAACTCCGGCCGCGTGCGGAAGCGCTTGATCGCCGAGAAGATGTAGTCCCAGCGGCCGGCGTTCAGGCCCGCCGAGTGCTCGCGCAGCTCGTAGAGGATCTCGTCCATCTCGAACGCCGCGGGCAACGTCTCGATGAGCACCGTCGCCTTGATCGTGCCGCGCTCCAGCCCGACGTGGTCCTCGGCGAGGGTGAAGACGTCGTTCCACAGCCGCGCCTCGCGGTGTGACTCGAGCTTCGGGAGGTAGAAGTACGGGCCGGCGCCGCGCGCGAGCAGCTCGCGCGCGTTGTGGAAGACGTACAGGCCGAAGTCCGCGAGCCCGCCGGCGACCGGCTCGCCGTCGACGAGCAGGTGGCGTTCCACGAGGTGCCAGCCGCGCGGGCGCACCAACAGGGTCGCGACCGTCTCGCCCAGCTCGTAGTGCTTGCCGTTCTCGTCGTGCTCGATCGTGGCGCGGATGGCGTCGGCGAGGTTCACCTGCCCGCCGATCATGTTGCTCCAGGTCGGCGAGTTGGAGTCCTCGAAGTCCGCCATGAACCCCGACGCGCCCGAGTTCAGGGCGTTGATCACCATCTTCCGGCTCGTCGGGCCGGTGATCTCGACGCGGCGGTTCTGCAGCGCGTCGGGCTCTGGCGCAACCTTCCAGTCCCCCTCGCGCACGTCCTCGGTAGCCGGCAGGAAATCGAGGGTGCCGCCCGCATCGAGCTCCTTCTGACGCTCCATCCGGGCGGCCAGCAGCTCGCGACGGGTGCGCTCGAACCCGCGGTGAAGCCGCGCCACGAACTCCAGCGCGTCAGCCGTCAGGATCTCGTCAAAGCGCTCGCCCCGCGGCCCGTTGATCTGGACTCCCTGCACCCGCTCACTCACGACGCCCCCCGCTCCCGAAGACCGAACACCAAGCACTATCTCCGCGATGGCCGCTCCGTACACGGCAGCCACGCGGTGGTGCCTCCGGTAGCGTGGCCGCGGTGGCGACGTTTGCGCTTATCCACGGCGGTGGTGGAAGCGCGTGGGATTGGCACCTGGTTGCGCCCGCGCTGCGCGAGCACGGGCACGGTGCGCTCGCCGTGGACCTACCAGGCGAGAACGAGTCGGCCGGCTGGGAGGAGTACGTCGACGCTGTCGTCGAGGCGATCGGCGACCGCCGCGGACTCGTGGTCGTGGGCCACTCGCTCGGCGGGTTTACGGCGCCGCTGGTATGCGTTCGCATTCCCGTCGACCTCCTTGTCCTCGTGGCGGCGATGATCCCGTCGCCCGGGGAGCGCTTCGCCGACTGGTGGGCGAACACCGGCTACGAGGAAACCGGTTACGACGACGTCTTCTACCACGACGTCCCTCCGGAACTTGCGGCCGAGGCGATACGAAGAGAACGAAACGAGAACGCAAAAGCGCTGCAGGAGCCGTGGCCGCTCGAGGCTTGGCCGGACACGCCGACGAGGTACCTCCTGTGCCGCGCCGACCGCATGTTCCCGGCCGCGTGGGCGCGACGCCACGCCCGGGAGCGCCTGGGCATCGACCCCGACGAGATGGACGGCGGCCACTACATCAGCCTCAGCCGCCCGCGCGAGGTTGCCGACCGTCTCGCCGCGTACGCCGCCGAAACTCGCTGAGCTTGCCGCTGCCAGCCGCTCGGGCTCGCTCGAGGCTCGCTCGCTCGGCGCACGTCCCGCTGAGCGGCGGTAGCTGTAACAGCCCAGCCGTCGGACGAAACTTCCGCGATACCGAGCGATACCGTGACTATCCTCCCGTCGACCTGATGATCGACACCGACGTATGAGCCGCGTGCCGAGCATCCCCGCAGCCGAGGCGTGGGCGCGTGTTCAACGCGGCGAAGCGCGGCTGCTGGATCTGCGCACCGAGCTTGAGCGACGGCGCTACGGCTGGCCACCCGGAGCTCAGCGTGTCGCGCTGGCTCAGCACGTCGTCCGGCCCGGCGGCCCGGACACGATCTACCTCTGTCAGCACGCCAACCGCTCGAAGCTCACCGGCCGCCGCGGCGCAAGCGAGGTCCGAGACGGTTGGCAGGGGTGGCTTGACGCGGGTCTCCCGGTCGAGCGGACGTAGATCCACCCCGACGCGCATATCGCCACCGCGCCCGAGTGGGCACGCGCGCGTGACTGCTTCGAGCGCGCGCTCGGGCAGGACGCGCAGCACGCCGAGATACGCCGTGCGATCGAGCTGACGGAGCGTGCGTTCGCTGCTCGCGCAGGTCGGCGCGCTACCCGAGCCGGCGCACAGCTGACGGCCGTTGGAGCCGGGCCCGGCGACGTTTCCGGCCCCGGCCGCCGGCATCTGTGAGTGTGTTGACGGACGTGGTCGACGTCGCATGCCAAGCCGTTGCCCGCTGCGCCGCGGTGGGTTAGCTTGGGCGTATGAGGTTTGTCGTCGCGGGAGGCGGCGTGGCGGGACTCGCGACTTCGCTGGCCGTCGCGAGGGCCGGACATGAAGCGGTTGTCCTCGAACGTGATCGGGTCCATCCGGGCGGGCCGCACGACGGCGCCTTCGACGTCGAGCGGCGTGGCATCCCGCACTACTTTCAGCCACATGCGTTCCTGCCGCGGGGCCGGCGGTTGCTGTCGGATTGGGCTCCGGACGTGCTTGACGCGCTGCTCGACGCCGGTGCTGAGCGGCAAGACCTGGCGCTGAAGCTGCGGGGCCCACGCCAGCCCGGCGACGAGGACCTGGTGTACCTGTGGGTCCGGCGACCGGTCATCGAGTGGGCACTGCGGCGCGCGGCGGCCGCCGAGCCGGCAATCGAGATCATCGCCGGCGTCCGCGTGACGGGGCTGCTGTCAAGCGCCGACGGAGCAGCGCGCGCCACGGGTGTCACCGTCGACGAGGGCGGTCCCATCCGCGGCGACGTGGTGGTCGACGCCCTGGGTCGCTACCGCTGCCCTGCCGGCTGGCCGCGGGCGACCGGCGAGGCGACCGATTCGGGAGCCGTCTACTACTGCCGCTACTTCCGACTCGCCGCCGGCGTCGAGCACCTTGACGCGCCGATCCTCAACCCGCGCGGTGACCTCGGATATATGGGGTTCAACACGTTCCGCGGCGACAACCGAACGTTCGCGGTGATCCTCCTCGTACCGGCGGCTGACCACGAGCTACGCATGCTGCGCCATGAAGAGGCGTGGCGAGCGGCCTGCTCTGAGATCACGCCGCTCGACGTCATGACCTCGACCGACTACGGCCGCCCGATCACCGGCGTCATGCCGATGGGCGGTCTGATGAACGTGGACCGAACCGGCGATCCGCTCGTATCGGGCATCGTCGCCGTCGGAGACGCCTTCTGCCACACAGATCCGGCGTTCGCCTACGGCCTGTCGTTCGCCCTCGCCCACGCACAGGCCTTGGCCGACGCCAGTGCCGAAGCACCCGACGTGGACGCGATCGTGCAGCGCTACCGGACGCTTGCCGGTCCTGAGGCCCGCGAGCGCCACGCGCTGGCCTGCGCCACTGACACAGCACGCTCGCGGCGCTGGAGCGGTGAGCGGCTTGAGATCGCCCGACGCGACGGCTCCTATCCGCTCTTCTCGTTCGTAGGCGCGCTGGCCGCTGCTCCTCACGACGACGCGATCCTTCGCCGAACGATCCGTCGCATCGGTCTGCTTGACCGCGCGGCCGTCTTCGACGACGACCACGTTTTGCATGAGCGCATCGAGATCATCCTCGGCCAGCTCGGAAAGCCGTCGCCACCCGGCCCGCCGCGTGAGGACTTGCTGGCTCACCTGGCAGCAGTCAGGCCGGCCGGATCAGCTTCGGCCTAAACGGCGTGTGCGTGTGAGGTTCATCTCACTGCTGTCTCTTCATCGAAGGGTCGGCGGGCGCTGGAAGATGGCGGCGCGGTCACGATGCGCTCGATCTCGCCGATCGCCGATCGGCATGGTGTCCGTTCAGCCGCGTACGGCGGAGACGTCGACGACGAGCCGGACCTGCATCGGGCCGAACGGCAACGCGCCCTCGACCGCGATCGCCAGCCGCTCGGTGCCGGCGTGGTCGATGCCGGTCCCGAGCACGCGGCCATCGAGCTCGACGTCGCTCGCGG
>DASZDB010000429.1:0-1894 GCA_035942495.1 Solirubrobacteraceae bacterium | reverse complement strand
GGTGTCGTAGCCGCGGGCGACGGCGGTGTAGATCCCCGTGTGCACGGCGTTGGGCTGGAAGTCCAGCAGCAGCGTCGCGTCGACGTTCGGCGCGCGGCCGCTGTCGTCGGCGCCGCAGCCGGCCAGCGCCACGACGGCGACCAGCAGGGCGGTGAGCAGCCGGGGGCGCGACATCGCGGGCCGAGCATACGGTGCCGTCCCAGGCCCGCCCCGAACCCGGCCTAGACTCCCTGCGGTGCGCCGGCGCGTCACCTTCAGCCGCAACCTGACGCTCTCTCTGTCGCGCACGTGCCGCTGCTATTGCAAGTACTGCGCGTTCGCCACGCACCAGACGCACCTGCACACGCCGCAGGACGTCGTCGAGCTGCTCGACGGCGCGGCGCGGCGCAACGTCAAGGAGCTGCTCGTGCTGACGGGCGAGCGCCCGGAGGTCAACGCGGGCGTGCGCGCGCGGCTGGCCGAGTACGGCCACGCGGACTTCGTCGCCTACGTCGTCTGGGTCTGCGAGCAGGCGCTGGAGCGGGGGCTGCTGCCGCACACGAACCTCGGCGTGCTGCCGGTCGCCGACCTCGCGCGCCTGCGCGAGGTGACGGCCTCGCAGGGGCTCATGCTCGAATCGGTCAACCCCGATCTCGTCGCGCATCAGGGCTCGCCCACGAAGCATCCCGAGCGGCGCCTCGCCACGATCCGCGCCGCCGGCGAGCTGCGGATCCCGTTCACGAGCGGGATCCTCGTCGGGATCGGCGAGAGCGAGGAGGAGCGCATGGAGGCCCTCGCCGCGCTCGCGGCCGTGCACGGCGAGCACGATCACCTGCAGGAGGTCATCCTGCAGAACTTCGTCCCGCACGCCAGCTACCACGGGCGCGAACCCGCGCAGATCGCGGACGCCGCCGCACGCGATCGGTGGCGCACGGGGATCACCGACGGTCCGCGGCACGATCTCCCGGCGTGGGCGACGCCGGTCACGATCGACGACATGCGCCGCCTCGTCGCCGAGTGCCGCCGGCTCATGCCCGGCGCCGGCGTGCAGATCCCGCCGAACCTCGCCGACTGGTGGCCCGAGCTCGTCCGGGCCGGCGCGACCGACCTCGGCGGGCTGAGCGCCAACGGCGACCACATCTCGCCCGAGCACCCGTTTCCCTCGCCCCACCAGGTGCGCAAGCGCCTCTCCCCGGAGGGCTTCGCGCTCACCGAACGCCTCTGCGTCTACCCGCGCTACATCGACCCCGAGTGGATGGCGCAAGGCGTGCTCGACGTCATCAAGGCGCGCTACTGGAGCTTCATCCCACGCTCGGGCAGCGGTCGCACCCAGCCGCCGCGGCCGCTGCGCCCCGACCTCGTCGCCGGGGCGATCGCGCGCGGTCGCGACGGCGACGGCCTGACGCCCGACGAGCTGACCGCGCTGTTCGCCGAGACGCGCCCGGAGGCGATCGAGGACATCCGCCAAGCCGCCGACGAGCTGCGCAGGGAGCTGTGCGGCGACGAGGTGACGTTCGTCGTCAACCGCAACATCAACGTCTCGAACGTCTGCATCGTCGGCTGCGCGTTCTGCGGCTTCGGCCAGGGCCGCCGCTCGCCCGAAGCCTACGAGCTCGAGCAGGCCGACTTCGTCGCCCGCGTGCGCGACGCCGTCGCCTTCGGCGCGACCGAGATCTGCATGCAGTCGGGGATCCATCCCGACTGGACGATCGAGGACTACGAGGGCTGGCTGCGACTTGCCCGGCGGACGGCGCCGCAGCTGCACCTGCACGCGTACTCGGCGATGGAGGTCGCGCACATGTGCGACACGAGCGGCCTCTCACCACGGGCCGTCTTCGAGCGGCTGCGCGCCGCCGGCCTGGACTCCACGCCCGGCACCGCCGCCGAGGTTCTGCACGATGGCGTGCGCGAGCGG
>DASZDB010000428.1:0-1527 GCA_035942495.1 Solirubrobacteraceae bacterium | reverse complement strand
CCGTCGACGACCTGCTCGTTGGCCAGCACGGTCTCCTCGACCGGATCCCAGTTGACGGAAGCCTGCTTCTGATACGCGAGGCCCTGCTTGAACAGCTGCAGGAAGATCCACTGCGTCCAGCGGTACACCCGCGGCTCGTGCGTGCCGAACTCGCGCGTCCAGTCGATCGAGACGCCCCAGCGGCGAAACTGGCGCTGGAACTCCCTGATCGCCGTATCCGTCGAGTCGCGCGGGTGCTGGCCGGTCTTGATCGCGTGGTTCTCGGCGGGCAGGCCGAAGGCGTCGTAGCCCATCGGGTGCAGCACGCGGCGGCCGCTGCGGCGGTGGAAGCGCGCGACCGCGTCCCCCACCGAGTAGACCTTCAGGTGCCCGATGTGCGGCTCGCCGCTGGGGTAGGGCAGCATCTCGAGGACGTACGACGTGGGTCCGGCGGCCGCCTCGTCGTTGGAGACCTCCCACGTTCCCTCGTCGGCCCACACCTGCTGCCAGCGGGGCTCGATCTCGGCGGGGTCGTAGTGGTGGTCGTCCATCGCAGCGCAGGATAGGGGCCGCGCGGCGGTGGTCGGCTCGGGGAGCGAACCAGCGGCGGCGCGTCAGCGCCTGCGCGCCGCGTGCAGGCGCAGGGCCAAGTCGCTGAAGGAGGTGACGATCAGCCGCGCCATCGCACCGTCATCCCCGAATCCTCGCCTCATCGCGCCCCGACGGGCGGCTCAAACCGGCGCGCCACCCCCCGATGACGCGCCGGAGCTGAGCTGAGAGCTCGGGCTAGACCGCCTGGGCGCTGAGGCCGGCGGCCTCGCGCAGTACGTCGGCCTTGCCGGTCTGCTCCCACGTGAAGTCCGCGTCGTCGCGGCCGAAATGCCCGTAGGCCGCGGTCTTCTGGTAGATCGGGCGATGCAGGTCGAGCTCCTGCCGAAACGCGCCCGGACGCAGGTCGAAGTGCTCGTCGACCAGCGCGGCGATCCGCTCGCGCGAGATGTGCTCGGTGCCGAACGTCTCGACCATCACGCTGACCGGGTGCGCGACCCCGATCGCGTAGGCGACCTGCACCTCGAGGCGGTCGGCGACACCGG
This sequence comes from Solirubrobacteraceae bacterium, assembly GCA_035942495.1. Classification (GTDB taxonomy): domain Bacteria; phylum Actinomycetota; class Thermoleophilia; order Solirubrobacterales; family Solirubrobacteraceae; genus CADCVQ01. The sequence goes on along the minus strand of DASZDB010000428.1, from coordinate 454 downwards.
CGGCGACGAGGTTCTTCGCGACCCACCGCGCCGCGTAGGCGGCGGAGCGGTCGACCTTCGACGGGTCCTTGCCGCTGAACGCGCCGCCGCCGTGGCGGGCCATGCCGCCGTACGTGTCGACGATGATCTTGCGGCCGGTCAGCCCGCAGTCGCCGACGGGGCCGCCGATGACGAAGCGGCCGGTCGGGTTGACGAGGAACTCGCCGCGCAGCTTGTTCTCGTCGAACATGTCCGCCGGCAGCACCGGCAGCACGACGTGCTCCCACAGGTCGTCGCGGATCTGGTCGCGCGTCGCGCGGTCGTGGTGCTGCGTGGAGATCAGCAGCTTCTCGATCGAGACCGGGACGCCGTCGGAGTAGCGCACGGAGACCTGCGTCTTGCCGTCGGGGCGCAGGTAGTCCAGCGTCTCGTCGTGGCGCACGACGGCGAGCTGCTTGGCGAGCTGGTGGGCCAG
>DASZDB010000427.1:0-2497 GCA_035942495.1 Solirubrobacteraceae bacterium | reverse complement strand
GACGCCCGACGCGGCGCGTGTCGTGGCGGGGATGCGCGCGCACGATGGCGCGGGAGACCGCGCCGGCGTAGCGGCTCAGGCGCCGTTCGTCGGAGAGCCGCTCGTCGCCGAGCGGGCCGCGGAGATCCGCGGGCCGCACGGTTCGTTCATCGCCGCCGGTCGCCGCCTGCGCCGGTGCCGCCGCGCCGAAGGCGGCGACGACGGCACAGGTCAGGCCCAGCGCCGCTCTGGCGAGCCGCATCCGCTCAGCCCGTGAATCGCGGCCCGGCGGGCGCCGACGGACGGCGGTAGAGCACGCGGATCGAGGTGCTCCGCGTGCGGCTCGACGTGCTGAACGTCACGCGGGCGGTGACGCGGTGGACGCGGCGGCTCTGCCCGCGCGGGTTGATCCGCAGCGAGAACCGCGTGCGGCCGCTCTTGGCGCGCACGGTCGTGCGGCGCTTGCCGTCGACGTAGAAGACGACCTTGGCGATCGCGCGCCCGGTCACGGACACCGTGAACGGCCCGGTGACCGCGCCGGTGGGGCCGCTGATCTTGGCGCTGCCCTTCGGCGTGGCGGCCGGCGCCGCGATCGTCGCGAGCGGAGCGGGCGCCACCGCGGTCTGCAGCGCGCTGAGTCCAGGCGAAGGCGTGCCGCTCGTCGGCGTGCCGCCCGTGGCGGGCGTACCGCCCGTCGTCGGCGTCCCGCCGGTGGTCGTGTCGTCGTCGCCGCCGCCGCCCTCGTCCGTCGGCGTCGCGCAGGTCGCCTTGCGGATCGTGTTCTGGTCCAGCGTGACGGCGCCGTTGCGCGCCAGCGCCCGACCCGTGATGAGCGTCGCGAGCGTGTTCACGGTGATGCTCTGGTTGGCGAGGATCGTGCCGACGAACTGCGAGTACGTCTCGATGGTCGCCGAGCTGCCGACCTGCCAGAACACGTTGCAGGCCTGCGCGCCGTTGGTCAGCAGGACCCGCGTGTTCGGGATGGCGCTGGTGATGCCCGCAGCGGTCGTCAGCGTGCCGGTCAGCGCCTGGAAGATGAACACGGCGTCGGGATCTCCGGCCGCGTCGAGCGTCAGGTCGCCACCGACGAAGACGTCCGCCGCCGACGTGTAGACGCCGGAGACGAGCGTCTGCCCGCCGCCGAGCGGCGCGGTGATGGCGGTACCACCCGTCCGGCCGAACGCGTCGTTGTAGGCCGTCGTGAGGTCGGTCTTCGCTTGCTGCGTCACCGCGTCGTTCGGATCGGCGACGTTGTGGTTGGCGCCGGTGAGGCTCACGCAGTCGGCTGCGGGGCAGAGCGCAAAGCCGGTCTGGGAGTGCGTCGGCGAGGAGCCGACATCGCCCTCGATCGTGCTCACCCCCGTGTTCGTCATTCCCGAGCCGCCCAGCACGGCGTAGTCGGCGGCCGTACCGAGCAGCACGGGACTGGGGCCGGCGGATGCGGTGGCCGCGCAGAGCGGGGTGAGGGCGAAGGCGAGCGTCGCGATCTGGGCGGCGCGGCGCATGCCGGGACGCGCCCGGGTGGTACGGGTGGGAGAAGACTGCATTGTGATCCTCTGCTCGTCGCAAGCGCGACGGATGGACTCGGAGGATTCAGGTGTATGGCGCTTCCCCGTTGGGATTCGGTCAGGTGGACCGAAGAACGGCGTCAGGCTCCAAATGCTCCCGTCGTACCCCATCGACATCGCCGCGCCGTCACTTGAACTCAGCCGCCCGGATGCATCATCTGTCTACGCCCGTGGCGCGGGCGGCCCGGCGCACCGCCGGTCGCCGGAGCCGAAACCCCCGCTGGTACGCTGCATCTTCAAGCAACAGGGGTGCTGAGGGGACTACCTCTCGGCTGAGATGTATCACGCCAGATCCAGACCCTTCGAACCTTTGGGGGAATGCCCGCGGAGGGAGCGATGCTGACGCGTACACGGGCGCCCGAGGAGGCGCCTTTCGAGGGGAGCACCGGGCTCGGTTCGGTCTGTCTTCGCGACGTCGCCAAGACGTTCGCGCCGCCGCGGCGTGGCTTGGAGGCGGTCGCGGCCGTCCGCGGTCTGAGCCTCGCCGCCGGCCCCGGCGAGATCGTCGCCGTCGTCGGCCCGAGCGGCTGCGGCAAGACGACCCTGCTCGAGATCGTCTGCGGGCTGACCGCGCCCGACACGGGCACGGTCGAGGCGGCGCCGGCCGCGCTCATGGCGCAGCGCGACCTGCTGCTGCCATGGCGCAGCGCCGTCGACAACGCCGCGCTCGCGCTGCGCGTCGCCGGCGTCGACCGCGCGGTCGCACGCAAGCGGGCGGCCGCGCTGCTGCACGACTTCGGCCTCGCGGGCTTCGAACGCGCGCGACCCGCGGAGCTATCGGGCGGGATGCGCCAGCGCGTGGCGTTCGCGCGCACGCTGCTGTCGGGCCGCACCGTCCTCTGCCTCGACGAGCCCTTCGCCGCGCTGGACGCGCTCACGCGCCAGGAGATGCAGGACTGGCTGGCCGGCGCGCTGCTGACCGCGCCGCGCACCGTCGTCCTCGTCACGCA
>DASZDB010000426.1:0-10232 GCA_035942495.1 Solirubrobacteraceae bacterium | reverse complement strand
GTGCAGCGGGCCCATGACGTTGACGCCGCCCTCGGAGTGCACGACGTAGGCGACGACGAGGAGGATGAGAAAGCTCGTCGCCTCGGCGAGCGCCACGTAGCGGAAGGTCTTGATCGAGAACAACTTGGACTGGCTCCTTTGGACGGGCGGCGGCCAGATCCTAATCTCGCACGCTTCGGGTGGTCCCGCGGGAGGCATCCGACCCGGCGCGCAGAATGAGAGGCCATGATCGTCCTCGGCATCGATCCGGGCACCGCGAACACCGGCTACGGCGTCGTGGAACGCCGCGGCAGCCGCCTGATCGCACTCGATGGCGGCGTCATCACCACGCGGCCCGAGGCCCCGCCGCAGATCCGCCTGGCGAACATCCACCGGCGCGTCTGCGAGCTGCTCGACGAGCACAAGGTCACCGTCCTGGCGATGGAGGACGTCTACTTCGGGCGCAACGTGTCGAGCGCCTTCGCCGTCGGTCAGGCACGCGGTGTCGTGATGCTCGCCGCCGGCCAGCGTCGCCTTCCGTGTGTCGCCTACACGCCTCAGCAGATCAAGTACGCCGTCTGCGGCTCCGGGCGCGCGGTCAAGGACCAGGTGGGACGGATGGTGCAGATGCTGCTGGGCCTCGAGTCACCGCCGCGGCCCGACCACGCCGCCGACGCGCTGGCGATCGCGATCTGCCACGCCAACGGCGCCCCGCACGCGGCGGCCGTCGCCGAAAGCGTCGTCGTGCCCGAGCCCGACGACATCGCCGAGATGCGCGTCTCGCGCGGTCCGGGCACGCCGCCGCGCGAGTCCAACCCGTCCGATCCATCCGGCGAGAGCGGCGACCTGCCGGCCACGTCGCACGACGAATGATCGCGCTGCTGCGCGGCGAGGTCGCCGTCCGCCGTGCCGACCACGTCGTCGTGCTGGCCGGCGGCGTCGGCTACCGCTTGGCGATCTCGGCCGAGACGCTGCGCCACGTGCCGGCCGTCGGCCACCCGGTCACGCTGCACAGCCACCTCGTCGTGCGCGACGACGCGCTCGCGCTCTACGGCTTCGCCCACGAGCAGGAGCGCGACCTCTTCCTGGCGCTGATCGGCGTGCAGTCCGTCGGCCCGAAGGTCGCCCTCGCCGTGCTGAGCGGCGGCACGCCGCGCGAGCTCATCGCGGCGCTGGCGTCGGGCGACGTCGCGCGGCTGCAGGCGGTGCCCGGCATCGGCAAGCGCACGGCGGAGCGGATCGTCGTCGAGCTGCGCGAGAAGGTCGGCGGTGCGGCGCTGGACGGCGAGATCGTCATCACGCGCTCCGACAGCCCGCAGCGCGTCGCCCGCGACGGCCTGGTGGAGCTCGGCTTCAGCGTCGTCGAGGCCGACGAGGCGCTCCGCGACGCCGTCGGCGAGACGCCCGAGGAGCTCATCGCCGAGGGCCTGCGCGTGGCGCGCAGCGCACCCGACACAGTCAGCGGCGGTGACCGGACATGACGTCGGCCACGCCGCGTATCCAGACGCCGGTGCTGCTGGAGGAGGATGAGCTTGACCGCTCGCTGCGCCCGCGCCGCCTGGAGGATTTCGTCGGCCAGCCCTCCCTGAAGGAGCAGCTGGCGATCTCGATCGCGGCGGCGCGGGGGCGCGACGAGCCGCTGGACCACGTCCTGCTGGCCGGCCCGCCGGGCCTGGGCAAGACGACCCTGGCGCAGATCGTCGCCGCCGAGCTCGGTGTGCCGTTCGTGCAGACCGCCGGGCCGACGCTCGAGCGCAAGGCCGACATCGCCGCGTTTCTCACCGCGCTGGAGCCGCGCAGCGTCTTCTTCGTCGACGAGATCCACCGCCTGCAGCGCGCGCTGGAGGAGACGTTCTATCCCGCGATGGAGGACCGCCAGCTGCCGATCACGGTCGGCCTGGGCGCCGGCGCCCGGATCGTCACGCTTGACCTGCCGCCGTTCACGCTGATCGGCGCGACGACGCGCACCGGCCTGCTGACCGCGCCGCTGCGCGACCGCTTCGGCCTGCAGCACCGCCTCGAGCACTACGGCATCGACGACCTCGCGACGATCGTCGCACGCTCAGCGCGGATCCTCGACGTCACGCTCGAGCTCGAGGGTGCCCTGGCCATCGCCGGCCGCAGCCGCGGGACGCCGCGCGTCGCCAACCGCCTGCTCAAGCGCGTGCGCGACTACGCCGAGGTGCGCTGCGGCGGCGTCGTCTCCGCCGAGGCGGCCGCTGCCGCGCTCGCGCTCATGGAGATCGACGACCTGGGCCTCGATCGCCTCGATCGCGAGCTGCTGCGCGCGCTGTGCGTGAAGTTCGAGGGCGGACCGGTCGGCCTGTCGACGCTCGCGGTCACCGTGGGCGAGGAGCAGGACACGATCGAGGACGTCTACGAGCCCTACCTGCTGCAGTGCGGCCTGCTCAAGCGGACGCCACGCGGGCGAGCGGCGACGAAGCGCGCCTACGAGCACATCGGCGTTGCGCCACCGGTCACGGCGGCGGAGAGCCTGTTCTAGGCAGCGGCCGGGCGAGTGGCGTCGCGGCGCCGCCTTCACCTGGGGTTAAGCGCAGCCCTACTAGGCTTAACCACGCAATGGCACATCTGTTCATCTGTCCGAACTGCGGCAGCCGCAGCTCGGAGACCGATCGCACCGCCGGCTTCACGCGCCAGGCCAAGGGCTGCGCGAAATGCGGGTTCGGGTTCCTCTTCGAGCTGCTCGACGACTACTACCCCGCGCCGACCGCGGCGTTCTTCGTCTGCGATCAGGAAGGACGCGTCATCGGCTGCGGGCGCGGCTCCTTCGAGCTGACCGGCCTCAACGACGAGCGCGTGATCGGCCGCAAGGCCAACGAGGTCCTCGGACTGCACTTCGAAGACGGCAGCGACCACGTCAGCACGGTGCTCGAGTGGGGCGTGCGCGCCCTGGGCAAGCGCGTGACGGTCAACGCCGAGGGCGATCTGCCGGCCGACGCCACGGCCGACCTGTTTCCCGCGTACGACGACGACGGCGGACTGCTGCTCGTACTCACGCCGGGCAAGTAACCTGCCGAGAAGACCCCTGTGAGCGATCGTCAGCGCAACCTCTTTGTCCTGTTGCTCGTCGCCGGGCTCCTGATCGCGTCCGCGGTCGTGCTCATGAGCAAGCCGACGAAGCTCGGCCTCGACCTGCAGGGCGGCGTCGAGCTCGTCTACGAGGTCAAGCCGCGCGCCGGGCAGCCGAAGCCGACGACCGACACGCTCGCGCGCACGATCGACGTCATGCGCGAGCGCGTCGACCAGCTCGGCGTCGCCGAGCCCGAGATCCAGCAGTCGGGCTCGGAGCAGATCAACGTCGCGCTGCCCGACGTCTCGAACCTCCAGGAGGCCATCCGGCAGGTCGGGACCGTCGCCCAGATGGCGTTCTACGACTGGGAGCCGAACGTCATCGGTCCCGATGGCAAGCCCGACCCGACGAACCCTGCGGTGACCGGCGGGCAGGCCGCCGGCGACCCGTCGGCCGGGCTGCCGCTCTACGAGGCGCTGCTACGCGCCGAGAAGCGCCCCGCGAAGGTCGAGCCCGACAACTCGCGCGACGGCAACCTCTACTTCGCGGTCGATCGCGAGGCCAAGCGCGTCTACGGCCTCGGGGAGGAGACGATCACCGAAGCGCGCGAGAACGCGCCAAGGGCCGTCCGCGACAAGGTCCAGATCCTCACCGTCAAGCCCGACACCGTGCTCGTGCGCGCCCAGAAGCCCGCCGGCCAGCCGGAGCCGAACTCGTGGTACGTCCTGAAGGACGACGTCGCGCTCGAGGGCAAGGAGATCAAGGACCCGGAGCAGAGCTTCGACCAGGGCGCGGGCGGCTCGGGCTCGCCGATCGTCACGTTCAACTTCACCGACAAGGGCCGTGAGACCTGGCAGCGCATCACGAAGGAGATCGCGCAGCGCGGCGCGGAGAGCGTCGGGATCCTGCAGACGCGCGAGCAGTCGCGGCAGCACTTCGCGATCGTGCTCGACAACGAGCTCGTCTCCTCGCCCACGATCGACTTCCAGCAATACCCCGAAGGCATCGACGCGTCCAACGGGTCGCAGATCGAGGGCGGCTTCACGATCCAGACCGCTCAGGAGCTCGCGAACATCCTCAAGACGGGCGCCCTGCCGGTGCAGCTCGAGCTCATCTCCAGTTCGCAGGTCTCCGCGACGCTCGGCCGCCAGGCGCTCAACCAGGGCCTCGCCGCCGGCATTGCGGGCTTCGCCATCGTCGCGCTGTTCCTGCTCGCCTTCTACCGCGTGCTCGGCGCCATCGCCGTCGTTGCGCTGGCCGTCTACGGCGTCTACTTCTTCGCGCTGATCAAGCTGATCCCCGTCGTCCTGACGCTGCCGGGCATCGCCGGCCTGATCCTGACGCTGGGGGTGGCCGCTGACGCGAACATCGTGATCTTCGAGCGTGTCAAGGCGGAGATCCGCGGCGGCAGATCGATCGCCTCCGGCATCGCGACTGGCTACAAGAAGGGCCTGACGGCGATCATCGACGCCAACGTCGTCACGATCATGGTCGCGTTCATCCTCTTCGTCCTCGCGACGTCGGGGGTCAAGGGCTTCGCGCTGACGCTCGGCCTCGGCGTGATCGTCTCGCTGTTCACGGCCGTGCTCGCGACGCAGGCGATCCTCGGCGTGATGGGCAAGTCCAAGCTCATCTCCAAGCCCAGCGCGCTGGGCGCCGAGAAGCCCAAGGGCACGCGCCTGCGGCTGGACTACATGGGCTACTCCAGGTGGTTCTTCAGTGCGTCCGGCGTGATCCTGCTCGTCTGCGCCCTGGCGCTCGGATCCAAGGGCATCAACTTCGGCATCGACTTCGAGTCGGGCACGCGCATCAACGTCGAGCTCAGGCAGAACATCGACGAGAACGCCGTGCGCGACGTCATCGAGGCCGAGGGCCTCGGCCGCGCCGAGATCCAGAAGGTCACCGGCCTGGAGGGCGCCAAGGGCGCGAGCGCGTTCCAGATCTCCACGGACAACCTCGCGCCGGCGGAGGTCACGAGGGTCGAGAACGCGCTCGAGGAGAGGTACGACCTCGCCGACACCCCCAGCTCGACGTCGATCGGACCGACGTTCGGCCAGACCGTCGCGAACTCGGCGATCATCGCGATCATCGCGTCGCTGTTCGTGATCTCGGCGTACATCGCGCTGCGATTCGAGCCCAAGTACGCCGTCCCGGTGCTCATCGCCGTGATGCACGACATCCTCATCACTGCGGGCGTGTACGCGCTCGTCGGCCAGGAGGTGACAACGGCGACGGTCGCGGCGTTGCTCACCGTCCTGGGGTTCTCGTTGTACGACACGATCATCGTGTTCGACCGAATCCGCGAGAACGTCCCGCGCATGCCGCGTGCCGCCTTCTCGCAGATCGTCAACCGCTCGATGTCCGAGGTCATCGTGCGCTCACTGGCGACGAGCTTCTGCTCGGGCCTGCCGGTCCTCGCGCTGCTGCTCTTCGGCGGCGAGACGCTGCAGGCGTTCGCGTTCGCGCTGCTCGTCGGCACGATCTCGGGCACGTACTCCTCGGTGTTCATCGCCGGGCCGGTGCTGACGCTGTGGAAGGAGCGCGAGCCCGTGTACCGCCGCCGGCACGCGCGGATCGCAGCCGAGCACGGCGGCGTCGTCCCCGCGTACGCGACGGGCTCGGCGAGCGAGACGGTCGATCCCGACGCTGCCAAGCGCAAGCTGCGCCGCGGCCAGCGGCTGACCTCGCCCGACGATCCCGAGCAGAGCGTCTCGCGCGAGGAGTTCGAGGAACTCGTCCGCGATCTGCATGTCGATCCGGTGCCGCGCAGCACCGCCGTCGCCGACAAGCCCAAGCCGAAGGCCAAGGCCGCCAAGCCCGCCGCGGCGCCGGTCGTGCGCGACGAGTCTGCCGACGCGCTGCCCGAGGACGTCACGATGCCGCCCGCCTCGAAGGATGGCGGCGCCGCTCCGAAGCGCAAGAACTCGTCGGCCGCCAAGCGCCGGTCCAAGCACGGAAGGCCGCGGTAGAAGTGGTCAGTCCAGTCCATCCGCGCACGCTGACGAACAGGACGGACCACTGATGGGTCTGCTCGCCTGGACGATGATGGGCCTCGCCCTCTGGCACTTCACGGTGTTCCTGCCCGACCGCTGCTGGGCGGGGATCATCGGCGCGTTCCTCGGCTGCGTCTTCGGCGCGATCGTCTTCGGCCTCGCGATCCACGGCTTCACGATCCCGGGCCAGGACGGGACCGACCTCATCACGGCGATGGAGGCGATCCCGGGCGCCGCGCTGGGCTACGGCCTGTTCTACTGGCTGGGCTCGCGCCAGGAGGCCGCCGCCGCGCGCGCCGACGAAGAGCCGATCACGGCGTAGGCGGCGATGGCTGCGCCGGCGCGCGGGCAGGGATTCGCGTACGGCGCGCGTAAAGACTCCCCATGCCGCCCGACGGAGCCGGATCGCAGCGCATCACGGTCATCGGCGCCGTCACGCGGCCACCGCCCGTCGCGCAGCCGCCCGACGATGCGCGTGAGCCGCGCCCCGCGCGGGCAGCACCGACGACGACACGGACGATGCAGCAGAGTGGCTGGACAATCCGACGCCTGAGCGTCGCCGCCGCGCTCGGCGCGGCGGCGGTGATCGCCGGCGGGCTCGTCTTCGTCGCGAAGTTCGGCGGCGACCGCGCGGCCGGCGACAACCCGTTCATGGCGTTCGCCTTCGGGCTGTTCGTCATCGGGATGATCGTGTTCTGCGCGGCCGTGATCGCGCTCATCGGGACGGGCGTCAGCGTCATCGGGCGCACGCGCGGCTGGGCCGCCGCGGCGACGATCGCGTTCGCCCCGCTCGCCGTCGTCTGGCTGCTGTACCTCGCGGGCGTCGTCGGCTACGCGATCCCGGCGGTGCTCTCGCTCGTGGTCATCGGCGGCTTCGTCGTCGCCCTGCCGCGACGCCCGGCCTCAGCCTGAGCTGAATCCGTCGATCCTCGCGGCGAATCCCGCCGTGGATTCATCCACGATCCTCGGCGGCCTCAGCCTGAACTGATCAGCTGGTCGGCGGGCGCGTCGTCGTCGCGCAGCACGTCGGCGTCGCCCGCGAGCCGCTGCACCTCGGGTCGGTCCAACGTGCGCCCGTCGCGCGCTGTGGAGCGCATCGCGGGCGCCAGCGGCCGATCGGAGGCGAGGAAGACGAAGTTGCCTCCGAGCAGATCGTCGTCGGCGCTGTGGGCCACGAGTCGCACGTCGGCGAACACCTCGAGGAGCGTCGCCGCCTCGGCGCGCAGCAGCGCCAGATCGCCCTGGTCGATGAGGTTCAGCGTGTAGAGGCCGCCGGGGCGCAGGACCCGCCGGATCTCCCGCGCGAACTGCGCCGTCGCGAGGTGCCACGGCACCGAGCGGCTGCTGAACGCATCGCCGACGACGACGTCCGCGGAGTCGGTCGGCTCGTCGCGCAGCGTCACCCGCGCGTCGCCCACCCGGACCCGCAGGGCCGGCCCGGTCCGCAACGCCAGCCGCCGCCGCGCCAGCTCGACGAGCGCGCCGTCGACTTCGAGCACCCGCGCCCGCGACCCCGGCCGCACGGTGGCGACGTAGCGCGGCAGCGTGTAGCCGCCACCGCCGAGATAGACGGCGTCGAGCGGGCCGCCGGGCAAGGCGCCGATCGCGTCGGCCATCCAGCGGGTGTAGTCGAACTCGAGATGGCCGAGGTCGTCGAGATCGACGTGGGAGTGGCGCAGGTCGTCGAGGATCAACGTGCGCTCACCGGGACGGGCGGGATCGCTGGCGATGACGGCGCAGTGGTAGTCGGTCTCGGCCTCGCACGGCGAGCCGATCGCCATCGCCGTGGCCGCGAGCGCGGCTGCGCCGGCCACGCACACGACGGCGATCGCGGGGGAGGTGACGCGGAAGCGCAGCGCGAGGAGCAGCGCGACTCCCAGCAGCAGGCCGCCGGTCGCGAACACCGCGGCGCTCGTCGGCAGCAGCGGCACGAGCACGAACCCCGTGCCGAAGGTCCCCACCAGCGCGCCTGCGGTGGCCCACGCCGAGAGGCTGCCGACGACGCGCCCGGTGTGCTCGAGGTCGTGCAGCCGCAGCTTGGCCACGACCGGGCTGACGGCGCTGAGCACGAACGCGGGCGCGAACAGGATCGCGAGAGCGACCGCGAGTGCGGCCAGCGCATCGGTGCCGCGGACCGCCTCGCCGAACGTCCGCACGAGCGGCACCGCCGCGATGCACAACAGGCCACCCGCGGCCAGCAGCAGCGGCAGCAGCCAGCGGCCGTCGAAGCGGTCGGCGGCGCGCCCGCCCGCAGCGGCTCCGCCGGCGATGCCGGCCAGCGCGGCGCCGATGATCGCGGTCGTCGTCTCGAGCGTCAGCCCGACGTACGGCGCCAGCAACCGCACCCCGAGGATCTCGAGCACGAGCACCGCGCCCGCCGCGAGGAAGACGAGCGCGTTGGCCGCGCGGACGCCGAGCGCCCGGCTCGCCGCCGACGCGGGGGAGGTCACCGGGCGCATGGTAGGAGACGGGCGCCCATTCGCGCCGAGGGCGGGTTGCGACAAGAACTGCATCGGGCGCGTGTCGACTTGACCCCTTTATGCGGGGTCAACTCAGCACGCACGACAACGCCACCCGCTTCCGTCGGGACCTGCGCGTAGCTTCCGCGGCGTGCCGCCGGATCCACCCCGCCTGAAGATCGCGCCGTGCGACGTCGCGGCCGTGCTCGCGCTCGAGCGCGAGCTCGGGGTGAGCCACCCCACGGCGCAGGTCCTCGTGCGGCGCGGCTTCGCCGATCCCGACGCCGCGCGCGCCTGGCTGGCGGCGGGTGAGCGCCACGACCAATCGGCGTTCGCGGGCATCGGCGCCGTCTGCGAGCGGGTGCTCGATCACGTGCGCGCGAGCCGGCGGATCACGATCCACGGCGACTACGACGTCGACGGCGTCTGTTCGACGGCGATCCTCGTCCGCGTGCTGCGCACGCTGGGCGCCGACGTCGACTGGTTCTTGCCGAGCCGGGCCGAGGACGGCTACGGGCTCTCCGTCCCGACGGTCCAGCGGCTGGCGGCCCGGGGCACGCAGCTGTTGATCACCGCCGACTGCGGTATCACCGCCGTCGACGAGGTCGCCGCAGCGCTCGCGGCCGGCGTCGACGTCGTGGTCAGCGATCACCACAACCCGCGGGCGGACGGCGTGTTGCCCGCCGCGCCGATCGTGCACCCGGCCGTCTGCGGCTACCCGTGCGCCGATCTGTGCGCCGCCGGCGTCGCGTACAAGCTCGCGGCGGCGCTGCTGGACGCGGCCGGCGAGGACCCCGCACTCGCCGACCACGACCTCGACCTCGTCGCGCTGGCCACGATCGCCGACTGCGTGCCGCTGCGTGGCGAGAACCGCCGCCTCGTGCGCGGCGGCCTGCGCGCGATGGCGACGACGAAGCGCCCCGGACTGCGGGCGCTCATGCGGGTGTCGCGCGCCGACCCGGCGCGGATCGACACGACCGCCGTCGGCTTTCGCCTCGCGCCACGGATCAACGCCGCGGGCCGCTTGGAGCGCGCCGACGCCGGGCTCGAACTGCTGCTGACACCCGACGAGATCCGCGCCGCGCAGATCGCCGACGAGCTCGACCGCCTGAACTCCGAGCGGCGGATGACCGAGACGCGGATCCTGTTCGAGGCGGAGAAGATGGTCGCGGAGGCAGGCGAGCGGTTCTCCTACGTGCTGGCGGCGGAGGGCTGGCACAAGGGCGTCATCGGGATCGTCGCCTCGCGCATCGCCGAGCGCCATCACCGGCCGACGGTGCTCGTCGCGCTGGAAGGCGACCGCGGCACCGGATCGGGCCGCTCGATCCCGGGCTTCGACCTGCTCGCCGGCCTGGACGCCTCGGCCGCCCACCTCACGCGCCACGGCGGCCATCGCGCGGCCGCCGGCTGCGAGCTGTTCGCCTCAGAGCTCGGTGCCTTCCGCGACGCCTTCGAGGCCCACGCCGCCACGACGCTGACGCCCGAGGACCTCGTCGCGGTGCGACGCGTGGATGCGATCGTCGCCGGCGACGAGATCGGCCTGCCGCTCGCCGAGGAGCTCCAGAAGCTCGCGCCGTTCGGGATCGGCAATCCCGGCGTCACGCTGCTCGTGCCCGCCGCCCGCTGCAGCGATCCGCGCACGATGGGGGAGGACGGCAAGCACCTGCGCTTCACCGTCGCCTCGGGCGCCGCGAGCGCGCGAGCGGTCGCCTTCGGCACGACGACGATCGACTGCGACAACCCGCTGGACGCGACGTTCACGCTCGAGCT
>DASZDB010000425.1:0-2171 GCA_035942495.1 Solirubrobacteraceae bacterium | reverse complement strand
GGCGGTTCATCTAACCTCGCCACGATGTCGCACGGGGTTCGCCAGCTCTGCCGCGCGCTCGCGTGCGCGCTCGGCCTCGCGCTCGCGGCCACCCCCGGATCGGGCCTCGCAGCGACGCCGCCGACGGCCGTCGTCACGATGGGCGACAGCTACATATCCGGCGAGGCGGGGCGCTGGCTCGGCAACTCCGCGAACGTCGCGGGCTCGCGCGACGGGACAGACCGGGCGTGCGTGTTCACGCTCGGGTTGTGCACGTCCTACGACGAGAGCCGCGTGTACGTGGACGGCAGCGCGGCCACCGGCTGCCATCGCTCCGACGTCGCCGAGGTCCGCTCGGCGCGGCTGCCCGTCGCCCGCCGGGTCAACATCGCCTGCTCGGGCGCGGTGACGACGAACCTGCTGCGCTCGTCGAGCGGCGGCACGCCCGCGCACGGCGAGGCCCCGCAGGCCGATCAGCTGCTGCCGATCGCGCGCTCGCACCGCATCCGCATGATCGTCGTGTCGGTCGGCGGCAACGACCTCGGCTTCGCCTCCATCGTCACGGCGTGCTTCCAGGCCTACCTCACGCGCAGTGCCCCGTGCAGCCAGACCCACGCTGCGGCGCTGTCGGACGCCAAGCTCGCCGAGGCGACGGCGAAGATCGAGCACGCGATCGACGAGATCCGCGCCGTCATGCGCGAGGCCGGCCACGCCGACTCGGACTACCGGCTCGTGCTGCAGACCTATCCGGTGGTGATCGCGCACGCACGGGACGCGCGCTACGCGCAGGAGGATCCGCGTCGCATCGTCGACGGCTGCCCGTTCTACGACGCCGACATGGACTGGGCCCAGGACGAGGCGGCGCCGCGCATCGGCAGCGCCGTCAAGGCGGCCGCGGCGTCGCGCGGCGCCGAGGTGCTCGAGCTCCTGCACGCCTTCGCGGGCCACGAGGTCTGCGCGAAGACCACGCGCGCGGTCTCCCCGCTCGCGCCCCCTTCGCCGGTGGGGTCGGAGTGGGGCCGCGCGGTGAGCGCGAGCACGATCGCGCAGGGCCAGATCCAGGAGCTGTTTCACCCCAACGCCTACGGGCAGATGGCGCTCGGCACCTGCGTCGGAGCCCTCTACGCCGCCCGCCGGGACTCCTACGCCTGCACGAACGCGGCGCCGCGCGGACCGCGCGACATGGTGCTGACGGCGCTGCGCTGATCGCGCGGCTGGCGGGTACGTACGGCCCGTGCTCTCGCACAGCGCCCCCGCGGGATGGCACGTACCGCTGCGCGGCAGCGCAGCGAGCGTCTCACACGCCACCGACCTCGAAGCCTTCCTGCGTGTCCTCCGAGCCGAGGAGGACCGACTCCCCCGACACGAACGGCTCGACACGAGGCTCATGATCTCGCGGCTGCGCAAGCTCTTCTACGGCGGCCGCGGCTGGGACGAATACCTCATTCCGGGCGCCGCAGGCGTCGCTGCGCTCTACCCGTTCAGCATGGCCGACCCCGTTCGCCGCGAGTTCGAGGGGCCGGGACCCAACGTCCTCGACTTCGTCGACAGGCGCGCGCGGCTGGAGGGCGCGCCGCCGGAACTCGAGTACCCGGGGCTGCTGCAGGAGGTGCGCATGCCCGACGGCGAGCTCGTCGACGTGGGCCACGTCCTCGCGGGGCTCGACGCGCGCAACCATCCGGCGGAGGTTTCGCCGCTGGGCCTGTATGAGATGACCAGCAACGTCGACGCGGTCACGTGGGCCGGCGACCTGGGCAGCGTGGTCGCCGAGGTCCAGTTTCAGGAGGCAAGACTCGGCCGTATGCTCGCCGACGCGGAAGTGCAGGCCCAGATCGACCTGTGCTCGCCGCCGCAGGACATGCTCGGCAACATCGACGCGTATGCCGTCGGCGTCGCCTACGACATATCGGCGCGTGCCGGCCGGCGGGTCTCGGACATCCTGCTCGACTACTACGGCTTGCCCGCGAGCACCGGTCGCGCGCGCTCAAGGCGCTTCACGACGTTCGCGCTCGAGGTCGGGCTCGGGCGGCTCGACGACGACGCGTTCGCGGCCGAGCCCGCATGGCTGGCGCGCTACGGGCGCGAGATCGGTCAGGCGGCCGCGCTCTACGTCGGCGTGACCGGCGACCTCGCCGATTGGGGGTTGCCGTATGCGATCGGCGCGAAGCTCGGCCTCATGCGGACGACGCGCC